>CAZPPD010000001.1:0-35486 GCA_964588185.1 uncultured Alcaligenaceae bacterium
GGACCTCATTGGTCGAAGTGGAGTTTTCCTTACCGAGAAAAAGGATTATTTTAAAGGATTTCTGTCATTTATCTTCAAAAAGGTTGAATCTCTGGCACCTATGGAAATTAAGGCAACAGGTTTCCGCTACTACCTTTATAAAGTCTCTAAATTTCGGCCTGATGTATTCCAGAAATTGAACCAATTTCCTCCAGAGATTTGGTGGCATCTAACCCAGCGAAATCACCTTAACAGTGTGGAGATTTTCCGAACCTCACAAAAAGGGCCATGGAACCTAAGGATAAGAGGGTGGATGGGGTACTGCCGGACAGAGGCACCACCCCACCTGGAAGTTCGCTGTAACGGAAGGATACACCAAAAATGCCCTCTCAATGCGGATCGTCCGGACGTGGTGAGAGAGTTTCACCGCACGAAAGGGCGAGGAGGTTCCCAATTCTTGCGGAGCGGATTTGATTATCATCTACAACTTCCGGAATCGATCAGGCACCTGGAGGTTGTTGCTATTACTACCAGCGGTGAGATAAGGCTTGTTAAGAAGTCCCTAGGCGAATGAATTTAATTTCATTAGGGTTGAAGATACTTGCCGATAGTATGAGGGTGAGGAGGTCGTGTCAAAGAGATGCGTGATGCAATTGACATGGAAAAAGACGATACATTTCACCTAGGTTATCGACCTTTGCTGGACGGCCTCCGGGGGATCGGACTTATTCTCGTTCTAATTACTCATTTTAAATTCATTCGAGGCGGTTTTCCTGCCCTAGACATTTTCTTCGTTCTAAGCCGATTTCTCATTACCATCTTACTGATAGAGGAATGGGAAAAACGCAAGACCTTCAGTTTAAGAAGATTCTATGCTCGCCGTGCTTTACGTTTGTACCCGGCTTATTTCACAGTTCTCGGTTTTGTCTCATTCATTCCCTTTTGTTCGACACCAAAGAACACCTAGCAGTTCTACTGCGGGAAATTTTTTTCTCTGCCTTTTACTTTGAAGCTCCTTGTCTCCGCTTAAAGAAAAGGGTTTCCGCTATTGCCGAACCAAAACTATAAGTACAGGTCGAAGGAGTCCTGGGACATGCTGCCTAGACCAATCAAGATTTGGAGGTATAAAAATGCTTTGGTTAGCGTCTTATCCGCGGTCAGGAAACACCTTTTGTCGAATAGTACTAAGTGAAGTTTATGGCATCAAATCGTCGGAATTCCACAACCCCCAACTCCAATCAAAGGACCGATCCTACTTGAACTACCCGGTCGTGAAAACTCACTTACTACCTGATGAACTTCTTCTTAGAGACTCCTCTATTCCTGCAGTGTACCTAGTACGAGATGGTCGCGATGTGATGGTCTCAAAAGCTTGGCATAAAACCAACATTGTTGACCCTGGTTCAAACTTTTACCGTAATCTGTTTGAAGTAATTTGGGCACCTAGAGGAGGTTGGTTTGGGGGATGGAGCCAACATGTTCGTCTTTGGCGAAGACGTGCGGCGGTTGTAATTCGCTTCGAAGACCTTATAGTCGACCCTGTAGGTTGCATTGAGCGAGTCCGTCCTTATTTTCCGTTACCGCGGCCCAAGTCGAACAAAGTTCCCTCTTTTTCAGAACTGAAATCTAATTCGTTTCAATTTGGAAAAGGAGATGAAGTAACAAACAGCTCTGAATTCCGCCAAAAATTTTTTCGCCGAGGTATTTCCGGGGCATGGAAAGATGAAATGTCATTATTCTTTCAGTTGTTTTTTCAATTAAGACATGGAAGAATGCTTCGCAAATTGGGATATTACTAAAATGTGGACCAGCATTCCATTTCTTGTTTATTTCCTCATTACAATAAGCCCCGCGTCAAGTTTCGCTCGTATTAAAAATAGAATAACGGAGAGCATGAACCAGTCCACCACCCACCACGAGCATAGTTTCCTCAGCCAGGGTTTATTGAATGGTGGTTTATTAAAACAAAACTTGGATGCCTTTTCTAAGCTTGGGTGAATTTTAATCTTCTGAAATCCGGCTTTCTTTCCGAGCCGGGCAATATGGGAAACCGGCATATCCTTTTCAGTAACTCCCCACCTGCGAACTACCTCGACCGATTTCTTTGCATGTCCCTTACCAGGTTCTGAAGCAATTAAAGAGCCACCTGGTTTTAATGCGCGATAAGCATTTTGAATAGCAACCTCTTCGTCTAAACAGTGATGGAGCGAGTCAAAGAAGAGAACAACGTCAAATTCATTTTCAAAATTCAGGGTTTCAATATCTTGAAGGAAAAATTCGCAGTCTTCCCCTCGGATCAGAGCTTGCTCCTTGGCCAATTCAATGGCTTGCGGTGCGACATCAATGCCAACGCAATCATGACCACGCCGAGAAAGCATGCAAGTAAGCCATCCGGTACCACAACCGCAATGGAGGATTCGCACTGGTGGAGGCGGCAAGGTGGCGAATATTGTTCCAACCTGAATGAAGCGAAGGCCGCAAAATTCCTCAGAAAACGGCTTATTAAATGCATGTTGCATGGCTTCTTCGCCAATGGCTTCATAGTAGGTAAGTTCACCATCGGTAGGCATAGTTCAATTCCCCTGTATTATTTTAAGCAACTAATTTGGGATTCTCAGACATTTCTGCCACATAAGCGTGAATGACCTCCTTGGGGAGACCATCATACTTTAATTGACCATTTTTTAACCAGATGATACGGTTACAACAGCTTTTTAGGAGGTTCAGATCATGACTGGCAAAGACCAGTAACCTCGTTTTCTCAATTAGTGAAAGTAACCGATCTTGTGCTTTCTTTTGAAACTGCAGGTCTCCTGCAGCCATAAATTCATCTAACACCAATATTTCTGGGTCTACCGAAGTAGCCACTGCAAAACATAGGCGGGCCAACATACCGCTGCTGTAGGTTCGGACTGGAAAATCAAGGAATTCACCCAACTCGGTAAACTCACCAATCTCTTTTATTTTTCGTTTAACTTCCTTGGGTTTCGCTCCTTGAAAATAGCTGAGGAGTTCTATGTTGGTCCAACCACTGGCAAGAGGATTTTGTCCTAGTCCCAAACTCAACATGTCCGCGATTCGGCCTTCTACTTGGATTTTCCCGGTAGTCGGAGAATATATCCCGCAAATCAATTTCAACAAGGTGCTTTTGCCGGCCCCATTATGGCCAATTATTCCAACTCTTTCCCCATCTTGAATTTCGAGACTCAGGTTTCGAATCGCTTCAATCTTGGTAATTCTTGTGGTAGATGAACGAAGAAAATGACGCAGGAGGTATTCTTTCAGGGACATCTTGCGTTCTTTGGGTGCCAGATATTGAATGCTGACCTTCTCCAGCCTTACAGTTACCATAGTTCTTTCCAGGTTTGCCTAAGCTTACTAGAAACTACAAATGAAAAACCAACTTTTTTTCATTCCTTACCAAAAGGACTATTGACAGCAACAAGCAACAGATTACTACGATTGCTGAAATTGAGTAGGTATGCCAGGAGGGAAACCTATTATTTAAAATCGGTTCCCGAAGTAAATTCACAAAATGAACCGCAAAGTTGTAATCTAAGATTGAGGAAACAAAACCACGACCTTCTATTACTTCCTTCGGATAGATAATAGGTGTTAAATAAAAGAGGAACTGCAGGGAGATCTGAGAAAGGTGGGAAATATCTCGAAAATAAACCGTTGCCACTCCCAGGATAATTCCCGCCGACCAGCCGAAGAGTAACAAAAGTAGGCTTCCCGGAATCAGAGCTAGAAGTGCAGGCAAATTTTCAAATCCTCGAAAATACCAGGTGATGCCTAAGGTGACCAACAGGAGTAATAACGAGTGAAAAGCTACTCTTAAGGTGACTCGTAGCGGATGAACCGCTAACGGCAAAGGTCGGGACCGGATATAAGTTTCTCCCTCGATCATACTACTGCAACCTTCGCCGATAACACCGGTAAGAAAAGTCCAAACCAATAGTCCGGAGATAACGTAGCTAGCGTAATCTCGTAAAGAGAAGCCAAAGATAGTGGAGAAAACAAAGCAAAGAATAGCGGTTAGAGCCAACGGTTGCACCAACGACCACCCGGCTCCCAACCAAGTGCGCTTATACCTGGCCTGTATGTCCAGCTTGACTAAGGTCATCCAAAAATAACGGGATTCCCATATTTTTTCTAAATAACCTTTGATAGGTAAACTCCACCACCTGTAATCCTTTAAGCAGAACGAACTCTAATCTTATTTCGTCTCTCCAACCACCAGACTAAATCATTTCTTGTTAAAACGGAAAAGTTGGAATAGGGGAAAATTTTTAACCGGCAACTTAATCGGATTTCTCCAGGGAAACTTGAAACAAATAGCCTTTTTTCTATTCTGCTCTCGTCAAACTCCGGAATATTTTTCTAATTCGTTCTTCCTTCCCAGCCGAAATAAAGATTACTGCATTCTTCCTTAACTCCACCTTTCAGGAGATAATTAAAAAAGTGACTATGAATGTTCACCAGCAAATAATTCAGTTCGCTGGTGTTTTTTATTACCTCAAACCTCCGCTATTAGGCTTTGAAGTACTCGCAAATGCTCTATCGGATGAAGAGAAACCATTATTAACAAGACCGGCCAATGAACAAAAACGCCCATTGAGTTTGGAGAATTAATGGCACTGGATCGTAAGTCAAAAGCCTTGACCGGTTCGGAGCACCTATACTGGCTGCACTTCCGAACCTTGGAGCCATTCATTGTGAACTCACTTCAGCAGTCCGAAGGACCTTTACTAGACTTCGGCTGCGGGAACAAGCCGTATGAGGAATACTACCCTTCTCCGGAAACGGCTGTAGGGTGTGATATCGTCCAATCCTCATTAAACCGAGTCGACTACATTTTAGATCCATCAGAACCATTGCCATTTTCCGACAATACTTTTAGCACAATCCTTTGTACTCAGGTTCTGGAGCACGTAGAAAATCCTCTCTTTGTGCTTAGAGAATCTCATCGAGTACTGCGCCCTGATGGAAGGTTCATTCTGACCTGTCCCTTCATTTGGGAACTGCATGAACGACCTCATGATTTTCTGCGTTTTTCTGAATACTGGCTGCAAAAACAATTGAAAGAGGCAGGTTTTGAATTAGTAGCTTTTCAATCTCAGGGCGGAGACTTAGCCACAATTGGTCAACTAATCTCCCTCGCGTTAGCGGTCAGGCAAATTCATTTTCCCAAAATCGTGCAAAAACTCTTCAACAAGTTTTGGGCTTTTCTTGATCGCAAAAGCGAAACCAACCTCATGCCTTTAAACTATGGCCTCGTAGGTGTAAAAATTTCTCGCGCCGGGAAGGAGGCTGCCTGATGCACATTGGTATTTTTTCCGAACGGTTTATCAGCCGCTATGGTGCAGACCGAGTGAATATCATCCTGGCAGAACTACTTCAAAAGCGCGGACATCAGGTAACACTGGTTGGTGTCCGCTTCTCAGACCAGGTCTTAGAACGCTTTGATGGCCATACCATACCGATCCCTCAGTTTCCGAAAGGTAGCGAGGAGTTAACTCTCAACTACCTGAAGGATACTAATTACTACAGGGACAGGCATTTACCTAAATTTGATGTTTGCCTGGTAGGCTCCTTTCCGTTTATTTTGTCGATCCCCTACCTGAAGAAGATCTCGCGAAAAGTTATCTTTATTGATTATGGTGTTGTACCGACTACAGGATACAGCAAGCAGGCAATTCAGTTAATCCAGGAGGTAATAAAAAATCGCCAACATGTCCTGAGAGAGTGTGATCACATCATTGCCATTAGTGATTTCATTGCTCAAACTCAAAGTAAACCGGATTGTTTTGAAAAAGTACTGGTAATTACTACTTTGCTCGGAGCAAACCACCTTAGTCATTCATTTGGGCTTATAGGAATTCAGGAGCAAAAATCTATTCATCTTAGTCAACAGGATAATTCTTTGAAGCTGGTGCGAGGCCTAGAGCAGGAAGGGCGTAGGCTGGTCTTACTGTTGGGCCGTTGGGAACCTGGCTGCTACAAGAATTCACAGGTTGCCTTGGAGATTATCCGGGAATTAAGAGATTTGGAACCTCAATCAGCGTTATTGGTGTTGGCTCACCCAACTAGTTTTACTCCACCTGACTTGAAGGATTATGTTTTTCCTATCGGCACCCCTACAGACGCAGAACTAGCAGAGATAATGAATCGTGTTGAAGCTGGTATCTCTGTTTCTCTTTGGGAAGGTTTCAATCTTCCTTTAGCCGAAATGCAGTACCAAGGAAAGCAGGTTTTAGCCTTTTCTTTAGCGGCACATCCCGAAGTTGTTGTCACTGATGAGCAACTTTGCTCGTCTGCTGAAGAGATGACCTCAAAGCTTTTCCAGATCCTAAAAAACAACAGTGAGGATAGTCGTTTCTCCCAATGTTTGCCGGCGTGGAAGCGAAAGTTTTCCTGGGAGCGGTTTTCCAGTGATTTTGTTCCAATAGTGGAGGAAGCGGCATGAAGTTAGTTGTTTTCTCCAACCTCTGGCCGCCGAACTTTATTGGTGGATATGAAATTGGTGCTTCGCACGTCGTATCTGAACTTCGGCGACGCGGACATGAGGTGGTGGTACTTTCTACACATGGTTACCATCTGGTCCGCCAAAATTATTATGAATATAAGGCACACAATGAAGATGACAAAAAAGATATTGTCGACGTAGGAATGTGTGTTTTTGGCGATTTCAACAAATTCCGGAATGATCATCCCTTAGCATTTCGCAGTGGCTTAATTCGCTCGATATTTGCTCGCCAGCGTTACCTTAAAGCGATTCGCAAGTTCCACCCCGATGCGTTTTTGGTTTTTAATCCTGTAGGTGTAGTAACCTCCGTAATTGATGACCTTGCGAGTTGTTCCCGTGACTTAAATGCCCCTGTTTTCGCCTATGTTAGTGACCATTGGTTGCATTCTTGGCCGAATATACACCCATTGGCAAGTCTGATTCGTTCTTATATGACCTCAGGAAAATGGAGTGATAGATTTTTAGGCAGGGTTATTCGCAAAAGCGCGGAAAAAGCTGGGTTACTACCTCAACAAACTCCTCTTATTGACCATTACCTTTTTTGTAGTCGTTTTATTCAAGAGTTAAGTCGGCCAAAATACGTAGGCATCGCTGGAAAATCCATTCTTCATTGGGGACTACCGGACATCGAGACAATACGCCCAGTGCCTCCGGATCATTTCAGGAGGTCTAATCCTTTAACCCTGATTTATGCCGGGCAAATATTGGAACACAAAGGTTTGCCGGTAATAATTCGGGCTCTTAGATACTGCCGGGTTCCCCATAAATTAGTTGTGATTGGAGATGATCAGGGAGACTATGTGGATCACTGCAAGAATATAGCCGGGAAATTGGGAGTACTCCAGCAAATTCAATTTACCGGCACCAAGCCACCTAGTGACATGTTTGCGGTCTTAAAAAATTCAGGGCAGGTTTTGGTTGCACCTTCACTTTGGGATGAGCCTTTCAGCATAGTCGTTTTGGAAGGAATGGGAGTAGGCCTCCCTGTAGTAGCTTCTGCAACTGGTGGGACACCGGAGGCAATCAGGGAAGGGAATACCGGGTTACTGTTTGAACGTGACCACCATCGCCAATTGGCACAAATCATTGATCGTCTTAACGAAGATCGGGACCTATGTGAACGATTAGGCAGACAGGCCCGAAAACAAGTTTTTCAAAGATTTACCATGGCAAAGATGGCGGACCAACTGGAAGGAATTATCGACTTTTCTTCTTCCTCATCGATGAAATGCAGAGCAGCTTAATTGAAAAGAAAAACTTCTTTCGGAAATAATCATGGACCTAACAGACAAGAGAATTATTGTAACTGGTGGTGGAGGCTTTCTCGGCCGCCATGTTGTTCGTCACCTAAGGAAAATAGGTTGTCATCGCATATTTGTGCCGCGCAGTTCCCAGTATGACCTCACGGATATTGATGCCATTCACCACCTCCTCCAGAAACAAAAACCCGAAGTCATTATCCACCTAGCTGCTACCGTAGGTGGAATCGGAGCCAACAAGAAAAGACCAGCTAGCTTCCTTTACGAAAACCTGATTATGGGCTGCCAACTGATGGAGTATGCCCGACTCTTTGGAGTTCGGAAATTCTTGACGATTGGCACCACTTGCTCATATCCAAAGGAAGCACCTTTGCCATTTAAAGAGTCTGATTTGTGGAATGGCTATCCGGAGGAAACAACTGCTCCCTATGGATTGGCCAAGAAAATGATAATTGCTCAGGCCATAGCTTAATGGAAACAATACAAATTTTCCGCCATTCATTTACTTGTAACGAACCTATATGGGCCTTACGACAATTTTGACCTCGAAAATTCCCATGTAATCCCGGCTTTAATTCGAAAATGTATTGAAGCTACTCAACGCCAGGAGCCTGTCTTCTCGGTGTGGGGAAGTGGAAAAGCCACCCGCGATTTCCTCTATGTAGAAGAAGCGGCTCGAGCTATTGTATTGGCACTGGAGAAGATCGATACACCAGATCCAATAAACATTGGCTCGGGGAAGGAAACTCCCATTGTGGAACTCGTGAATACCATTATGGAAAAAGTAGGCTTTCGAGGTGAGGTTTGGTTTGATGCCGGCAAACCGGATGGTCAGCCTCGACGCTGGTTGGACATCTCCCTAGCGCGAAAGCTGCTTTCCTTTGAGCCGAAAGTAAACCTCTCCGAAGGTCTTGATCGCACCATCACCTGGTATAGGTCAACCGTAGCGGTATGTGGGGAACGAAAATGCGCTTAGCTATTCAGGAATCCTTTCCAAATCGATATTGCGCTGAAACCGAATTGGAAGAGCGTCTTCGTATTGCTGCGGAAAATTTAAATTGGGAAGTAGCAAAGGTGATTACTTCCAAGGAAATCAATGATTTTCAGCCCGATTGTGTCCTGCCTACAAATGCTACCTGTCCCAAACTCACCCAATATGTAACTGTCGGCATAATGACTTACCCTCCTGCCTATCTGGGTTTATTCCGCAACGGTGAACACAATATTCTCACTTACGATGGCTACCTCAGCGCCTCAGATAAGCTTTCCCGTTACCTCCTTGATCTAACTTTTTCGACAGGGAAAACCATTCCTATCGCCGATTTTCATTTTCAACTCAGCTGTCCTCGGACTGAGTTAAAGACAAGAAAGTCGCCTTTGCGGCGACTCATGTATCTTGGAGCGCGTTGGGACAAAACTCGTCACGGATCCTTGTTCGAGAACCTCGCTAAGGTTATTCCATTTGATGTATACGGCCCGCCAAAAAGTTGGACGGACCTGCCTCAGATTTACCGTGGACTTATTCCTTTCGATGGCTACTCAATCCTGGAGAGAATTCATGGGTCGGGAGCTGCCTTGTGCATTCATTCCGACGAACACCGAGCATGCGATATTCTAACCATGCGGATTTGGGAAACGGTTGCTGCCGGCGGAGTCGTAATTACCGATGCCGTCGATTTTGGACGAGAGCATTTTGGAGATGCTTTTCTATATTTGGATGTCAATGAATCAGAGCAAAGCATTGAAGATCAGATTGTTACTCACATGCGTTGGATTAATGAACATCCGGAGAAAGCCTCGCAGATGACAAAGAAAGCCCATGCCATTTTTCTGGAGAAGTTTTGTTTGGAAGTTCAACTTTCGCAGTTACCGAAATTTCTCGAAGCTGTCCGAGAAGTGGCGGGCTATTCAAGGAAAAAAGTTTCCTCCAACACTACTCAACAACACCCACCGGTCCAACCGAAAGTGGAATACATCGTTCGCGCAGGTACTCGGCCCACTGAGGTTATGAAACGATGCCTTCTTTCTCTTAAAGAACAAAGCTATGACAACATCGGAGTAATTTTGGTGAACCTCAGCTCTCAGGATGTGGCAGACCAAATCCAAGCGGAGCTCTCCCGCGACTTTTCATCGATTAAAGTAATCCCAGGGCCTCGAAACGGCATTCGTAGTAATGCGCTTTGGGCCGGGCTTAGAAATGTTACCGCTCCATTCTTTGCCATTTTGGATGATGATGATCGGCTGCACCCCAATCATGTGCAAACTGTTATGGAACTTCTCTTGGAACAACCTGAGGTAGGGGTAGTCCACGCGGGTGGAATACGTGTTCAGGAGGAGGAAGGTTTTTATGAAGAGGAGGAGCATTTTGAAGGGCATCGCGATCGAACGATTGAGGAAAACCGAAGATTGATCGCGTTTGGTAATGTGGATGAGAAGAGTCTAATCGAACTGGAACGCCAGATTCTTTCCCATGCCTGGATTGCCCGTACCAAACTATTGGAATTGGACGCATTGGCAGACCCTGAGTTGCCTGCTTTGGAGGATATTCATCTGTTATCCAATCTCATGACTAAGACCAGATTTGGCTTTACCTGGCGGCCTACTGCTGAATGGTTTTGGCGTTCGAAAACGAAAGACAACGTTCAATTCCAAGAAAAGGTTCTCAACTTTTCTTTTGAACGCATCCGTGCTGCTCGGTGCCGCAGAGCAAACCAAGAACGAGAAATGGTGGAACGTCACAAAATTATTTGGATCCAAGAACAGTTACGAGGAAAGCAGGTTTCCATTGAATTCCTCTATGAGCAGATCAAAGGCGAACATCAAACCGATCAATTAATGTATCAACTGCTAAAAGGGCCACAGTAAGTATTGGTAAGTATAATTTAGGAACTAAGAGCAGCTAACTTGTTGAGCCGTAGAATCGCATAAACATTTAGAAAAATGGGTAAGCTATTTAAGATCCTTATCCAATGGCGTGCTTATCCAAGACGAATGAAACGAGGTGGTGTATTAATTTATGATGCACTCCGGCCTCGGAAAAAAGAAATGACGCAAGTTGGGACGGAAACGAGGCTGGTGGATAATTACAGCTAATTGGGAGGTTACCCGCTAGTTTACACTTCATGTTTGTGTTTTTCTCAATACCCCAACTTGGGTACTGCTCTAGTAAATCCATTTTTGCTCAAGTCAAAGTGCTAGTCTGGCCGACGAAGAGGATGAGATACTGGTGGTTAACCTTTCTGATTTCAAGACAACCTGATACGCCATGTCTTTTGGATTTTTCACCTACATTTTCTTTCGCAGTCAAGCGGTTCTTTCAAATGCCCGGAGCGAACAGCAATATGCGAATTGCACTGAACAGAATCGCAATCTTGGGACGAAAGACCGGAATTGGCCGCTACACCTTAGCTTTGGCAAAGCATCTCAAGAATTTGGATGAAGACCTGAGTCTCCGGTTGATTCCCTCTCAGTCCCTTTTGTTGGCCGCTAATACCTTTAACGTTAGCTTTTCCTTAGTAAAGAAGACAATTTTCTACCAGTGGTTTCAATATCTAAAAGGCACTAAAAAGCCCAGCAAATGGTTGCGCCGGATTTTTCTCCAGCAACTCCAATCTTTTCTCAGTACCAAAAACTTTGACCTTTACCATGAACCTAATTACCTACCTCTTTCTACCGAATTGCCCACGGTCATTACTTTGCATGACTTGTCCGTTCAGCTTTATCCCCATTGGCACCACCAGGATCGCGTGAAACGGCACGAACAACAAATGCCGGAGATCCTCAAGCGTGGGACACATTTTGTAACTGATTCGGAGTATGTTCGCCAACAGGTAGTTGATCACCTTCATGTCGCCAATGACAAAGTAAGCTGTGTTTATCCGGGTATTGACCCCGCATTTCAGCGCCTACCCAAGGAAGAAATAAGAAGTGGTCTGCAAAAGTTGGGACTCAAGCCTGATTACATCCTCCATGTAGGCTCGGTTGAACCTCGGAAAAATCTGCTGATGCTAATGCAAGCCTTCTCTGCTCTTCCCTGTTACCTCCGGGAAAAGCATCCTCTGGTTTTGGCGGGACCTTGGGGATGGCGCTTTGAACCGATTGCCGAGTATTTTCATGAAAGGGGGAAAAATTCAGGAGTCATTCACCTGGGATATGTGTCCGAACGACTACTGCCTCATTTGTACAATGGTGCAAAGCTCCTGGCGTTTCCCTCGCATTATGAAGGATTCGGGCTTCCCCCTCTAGAGATGATGGCTTGTGGAGGACCAGTGTTAGCCTCGCGGATCGGGTCTGTTCAAGAAACCTTAGGTCCCCATGCTCACATGATCCATCCAATGGACAAAGAAGGTTGGCGACGGGCCTTGTTTCGATCCTTAAAAGATGAGGAATTCATTCGGAGCCTAAAGCAGAGAGCAGGAAATTTGCATAGATTTCGGTGGGAAAATACAGCGAAGAATTTGTACCAAGTTTATCAACGGGTACTGGGAATTACTCTTCCTATGCAAAAACTGGAAATCAAAGAAGAACTCCAATTAGTTGCCTGAGCTCCAAGTTTTTCCCGGACCCGATCAACGAGTCAAACAAAGACGCAGAATGATCTGCGTCTTTGTTTTCAGCTAGATTATCCGCGAGATTATCTCCCTCCGATTTGCTGTTGATTTTGAATTCGTTCCATGACCTCATCGAGATTCCAAGCCTCTGGTCGTTGCCGAGGGGGAAATTCCTTGAAGGTCTGCAAAAATTTCGTGGCAATAGCGGTGGCTGGAGCTATCATGAAGGCCCGCTTTGCCCACCAGCGATTGTAGTTGTTGGAATCGGTGTCGGCACGCTGGAAGGGATCTCTTCTTAGGTTGAAGAGCTTTGGAGCTCTTAGTTTGACAAATGGTTCCCGCCAGACATCGAACCCTTTTGCCCGCTGCTCCATGTACATCACTTGCCAGTCGTTGTAGCGAATTGCCAGCATATCCCCGTCATCGCTGAAGTAGAAAAATGACTTGCGCGGCGACTCTTTTGTCTTCCCGGTCAAGTGGGGCAGCAGATTGTAACCGTCGAGATGGACCCGGTATTTTCTATCTCCTATCTTGAGCCCATTTCGGAGTTTCGTTTTAATATTCGGATCCCCGGCCGCCGCCACCAATGTCGGCACCCAATCTTCGTGGGATACTATTCCGTTGGAAACGGAACCTGGTGGGATGTGCCCCGGCCAGCGGATAACGCAGGGGACTCGAAAACCACCTTCCCAATTAGTATTCTTTTCCCCGCGGAAGATTGTAATCCCACCATCCGGCCATTCATTGTAGTGAGGCCCGTTGTCGGTAGTATAAATCACGATGGTATTGTCCGATATTCCCAACTCGTCCAGCAACTGGAGGAGTTCACCGACATGCCCATCGTGCTCGACCATACCATCCGCGTAAAAGCCTCGTTTGGTTCGGAGTTTCTTTTGAACATGGGTGTAAAAGTGCATTCGGGTCGCGTTGAACCAGGCGAAGAAAGGCTTTTTCTTCTTGTGAGCGTCACGGATGAAGTTTTTGGTAGATTCGAGAAACTCCTCGTCAACCGTTTCCATCCGCTTTTTAGTCAGAGGACCAGTGTCCTTAATCGTCTGCTTGCCAACTCTACCGAACCGGGGATCCACAGTCGGATCGTCCTTGTTGGTAGCTTTGCATTTCAAGACTCCTCTGGGACCAAACGTTTCGTGAAAAGTCTTACCATTCGGTAATTTTAAATCCCCGGGGTAGTCTTCGTTCTCCGGTTCCTCTTCTGCATTGAGGTGGTACAGGTTACCGAAAAACTGGTCGAAGCCATGTACCGTCGGTAGGAACTCATTCCGATCACCTAGATGGTTTTTACCAAACTGTCCGGTGAGGTAACCAAGCATCTGCAGTAGGATCGCCAAGGTGGGATCTTCAGGTTGCAGGCCGACCCTGGCGCCCGGCATACCGACCTTGGTCAAGCCGGTGCGGACGGGAATCTGGCCTGTGATGAAAGCAGCTCTTCCTGCGGTACAACTCTGCTGGCCGTAGTAGTCGGTAAAGATCATGCCTTCTCGAGCAAGACGATCGATGTTCGGGGTTCGGTATCCCATCATGCCGCGATTGTTGTAGCTGACATTCCAGTAGCCAATGTCATCGCCAAAGATGACGAGAATGTTGGGCCGAGTCCCGTTGTCCTGAGTTGCGGAAGCAGCCAAGGCGGTGCACAGAGCTAGAAGTTGGTTGGTGGAGTAGCTGCTGCGTAGAGCTACCATAGCAGGTGACTTGGGTAGGTCTAAAGAGGAGGCACGAGAAGGAGTACAAACCGGCATTTTGCCGGAAGATAAGCGGGGGCCTTTTCGTTTCTTTTGTACAGAACTACCTTCCTCCTTGGAAAGGGAAGCGAGCGCCGTTCCCCGGTTGGCGCTGTCGCAGCAGCATCCGTTTTCGGAGTTGGAAACGGGGCAGGCATTGGGAGCATTACCACCTAATGACTTTTCCCCTTGTACCGAGGCGTTTACCAGTTCGGTGAGATTAAAATTGGATGCTGCATAACCGAGCACCCCACCCATTGCTATTAAAGCAAGGGCTTGAAAACGAAAACTCTTTAGCATGAAAACCTCCATGGATGAGAAAAAAGAGACTATTCTTTAGAATTTCTTTTCCGCCATTTGACGAGTCATAACACATCGGAAACCTACATGAGACATCCCGGTATCAGGGCTGCAGCCGTGCCGGGCACTTGGACGATAACGAGAACAGTAAGAATAATGGCATAGGAAAGAACCACAGCGTTGAGCTCGTGAGGGGCCATAGGGATTTCTGGGATCCCGACTTTCGGAGGGACCAGCCGGGTTTATAATGACCTCCTGCCCCAAGCGAGTTCGATAAAGGTCTGCTTGATAAAGATCGCTGCACCACTCCCAAACGTTTCCGGCCATGTCATATAGGCCAAAACGATTGGCTGGGAAACTACCCACCGGAGCTGTGCGAACGAAACCGTCTTTTGCCGTATTGCGGATGGGAAACTTTCCTTGCCAAAGGTTTGCAAAGAGCTTTTCCTCCGATGGTTTTTGTTCTCCCCAAACATAAGGTTGGTTGACAAGTCCACCCCGAGCAGCAAATTCCCATTCTGCCTCAGTCGGCAAGCGCTTGCCTGCCCAATCGGCGTAGGCCTTGGCGTCATACCAGGAGACATGGACAACCGGATGATCTGCTTTTCCAGTGATAGTGCTGGCTGGTCCTTCGGGATGTTTCCAGTTCGCTCCCGGAACCCATTTCCACCAGTGGAAGATGGTATTTTTGGAACCTGGTTTGGATGGGGAAGTAAAGACGAGAGAACCCGGAACCAAATTTTCTTTCGGAGGGGTAGGTGATCCCGGTGGCAACTGCGCAAGAATAGTTTTTATATCCGGTTTTTTCTCTGCAGTGGTTTTGTACCCGGTTGCCTCAACAAATTCCTTAAATTGAGAATTGGTTACCTCGGTTTTGTCCATCCAAAACCCATCGACGCGAACTCGGTGAGCAGGTTTTTCCTCGGGCCAACCGAGATCGGAATTGGTTCCCATAGTAAACTCGCCTCCTGGAATCCAAACCATGTTGGGGATCTGCGATAGGGGAGGCGAGACAGTATTCGACTCCTGAGCCTGTTTATTAAGCGATGAAAAAAAATAAGTAACCGAAAAGGCAACGATAGCAAGTCCCGCGAGTAAAAACCATTTGGTCATAAAACACCATCTAGGCCAACTAGTCTTTGGATATGTAGAAAGGTTGATTTGAAGGAATCTCTTCCTGATTTTGATCTACCCAGTAGAGCAAATTGGAAACAATACTTCAAACCGAAAAAGAAAAGGAACCGGCAATTTTTCGCATTTCTCATTCATTCCCCTGAGGCGCGGAAATCATGGATCTTCCATGCACCAACAGGCTCCATTGGCCAATACTTATCCACAGAAAAACAAATGATAGAATTAATGGACCAACCGAACACCAAAAAGAGACCTCATTCCTAAAAGTAGAGAGTTGCTCTTCTGCGGCAGAAAGTCGGTCTTTGGCATTCGCGGTGTGAGTCGAAATCGAATCTACTTTGGTATTGAGGTTTTCGGTGAGGGCCAATAGAGCTTTGGCGTTTGCCTGGACATTCTTTTTTTCACGAATCTCCTCAATCTTTACAACGACTTCTTCCAAGGAGGTCGTTGCTGAGTTCAAAAATTCTGAAGTCGCCTTAATGTTTTTGAGTATTTCCGGATCGAGAGTGGAATTGTTGGAGGAAACTATGGGCAGCATTTTTGCCACTTTGTATAAATTTTCCAACCCGGCGATTCCGGCATGAAACACTTCGACTAAGTTCTCTGCCTTTTGCAGTGAATTGGAAACTTTTTTGGTGACAGCTTGCATTTTGGCCAGATCCTCCGGATCACTGTCTTCGCCTTTTTCAGCAACAGCTTCGGCAGACGACCGCACCTCCTTTAGCGGAGTTGTGATCTTATCTACAATTTTATCCACCTGGCCGACTTTTTTGGATATGGACTTCAGAATGATATCGCCGGAGTCGAACACTTCTTCGGCTTTGGTGTTAACATAGAAGGCAGCGGGCCAAACACCTACGACACAAATTACACCAGCGAGGAAACCAATCGTTCCAAACACCATCGCCAATATTCCAAGCAGCTTTTTGACATGCATTCTAGACTCCCATGGAAAGTAAGATCTTCAATCTTAATCTGCTGCATTTTGATGGACATGTACATCTTGTTGTGGAAAAGGAATCGTGAACCCATTTTCATCGAAGCCGACTTTTATCTTTTCCGTCAAATCCCATTTAGTGGCCCAGTAGTCACTATTCTTGACCCAAGGCCGTACTAACAGGTTAATGCTGCTGTCGGCAAGTTCGTCGACGGCGACTACCGGTGCAGGTTCTCCTAGGACTCGTTCGTCCTTTTCCAGTAATTCTAGGAGGTATTTTTTGACTGCCAGTAAGTCATCGTTGTAACCGCAACCGACTACCAAATCGAGCCTGCGTAGTTCCTCAACAGAGTAATTGGTGATAGTGCCGCCGTTGATCGCGCTGTTGGGGACGACGATTCGCTTATTATCCGGAGACTTCAAGATGGTGTAGAATAGATTGATCTCCTCGACGGTTCCTGCAGTACCCCCTGCTTCAACATATTCGCCTACCCGAAAAGGCTTGAGGATGATAATGAGTACTCCTGCGGCGAAGTTGGACAAAGATCCTTGTAATGCAAGGCCGATTGCCACACCACCTGCAGCGATGGCTGCTGCTAGTGAGGTAGTCGGAATCCCCAGGCGGTCCAAAGCAGCAACAATTACCAATACCAACATGGCGAAGTAGGCGAGATTCATTAGGAACTTGACGATAGTTTCATCTGTCTTGCCTCGCCGGATTGCAGAGCCGAGTATACGGGATAGGATACTGGCTACCCAACGCCCGGCGAGAAAGATCAGAATGGCAACTCCGAGATTGATGGCAAATTGTAGTCCATCTTCTTGAAGGAACTGCATGAAATTTTGCATCATGTTGGCGGCATTTTCTTGTTGGGCAAACAGTAGTTTGGAATGCGGCATAGTTGTCCTCATGGTTGTAGTGGAAATAGGTTTATTTTGAGTTTTATAGGACGGGCCTCCCGGCCCATCTAATCCAGGTCGGGCCGGAAGACAAAACCAACTTTTGATAATCTCCCGGTCTGTGCATTTTTGTCTTGGTGTAAACCTCCACCACGGATTTTGTCGGGCCGGGAGACCCGACCTAACCTAGTAAAAAGTCATCAGGGTTACTCCGAGGACCATTGCAACGAAGAGCGGCCAATACAGCAGTTTGGCAATAACATTATCCCGGTATTCGATGATGGCGACGGCATCCGTAGTGATGAATAATAGAGCGTTGAGCGACACCGTCACCAGCAGGATGTAAGAAATTATGTATAGGGACTCAAGGTAGGTAACGACCTCTAAGTTTAGTTTGCTACGCAGGTCAACATGCATTAGGGCAATGGTAAAAAAGAAAGCTCCACAAGTTCCCAGCACTCCAAAAACATTAAATCCGGATTCCGATTGTTTTTCTTGATTGAGGCTGGACATGATGACCACCCCGTACAACAAGAATGTGACGATGAGTATTGGAACTATGTAGGAGATAAAAGGAGTGATGAAAGAACGTTGGAGAAGGATGGAATATTGGAGTTCGGGAAATTGACCCAAGTCGGAAGTTCCCGGATTGCCAAATGCCAGGTCGTAGCGGACAAATTCATAACTGAAGTAGGTACCTCTTGGCTTCCACCCGGGAATAGAAATCCCCGAATGAAGTCCCGGCCGGGCAAAGGTGTTGATGTACCGGTAACTAAGGATATCCGGTATTAAAATAACATTCTTGGCCTCATCGACATGTTTGAGGCGAAGGGAAACTCGTTGGCTATCGAAAGGGTATTGGGAGAAGGTGAATTTTTGCCGCAGAGTAGCTCGAAACCTCCAGCCGATTGTTTCCTTGCCGTCCTTTAACTCGTGAAAGTTTTTTTCAGCAAAAAAGGCCTCAGCATCCGGTGCGATGTCGGGGAAAACAAATCCTCGCGTTAGGTCATCCTGCTTGCCTTTATCGTAGGTCTGCCAGATCTGACCACTGATTTTGACATTGTGGGACCCCTCAAACTCAATCGAACGCACATAAATGCGGGTTGGGACGAAGTGTGGGGGTGGTTGGCGAATGTTCTTGGCGTATTGTTGCTGCTCTTTCAAAAAGACTTTCAAACCGTTCAGGTCATTGATGGTTTTTTGATTGGGATTGGATTTTCTCTGATGATAACTTTTGTTTACGTTTAGGTACCATAGGTATCCAATTACGGCAATGCCGCCTAGGGTAAATGCCACGACTACCATTGACAGTGACCTATCATCTATTTTGCCGAACTGGATAAATAAACTCGGCAGCAAACAAAGAAAGAAGAGAACATTCAAAGCTATCAATATTTTTCGCCGGCGAAGACTGGTACCGTCCCGATATAATTCGCTTTCAAAAATAGCGACTCCGAAGGACCAGGTTGTTCCCGGAACCGGGCGATAAAAAAACCAACCGTGTTGAGGAGGATCAAAACCCCGAAAATTCCGAAACCTGGTTTTGCCTGCCTCTCCATTTCCCATCAACCCCGGAAGCTTATAGATAGAGGCATTGCCGACATCCTTTTCTTTCATGATCTCGAGCCAAGTCTTTTTGGAATTCAACAGTTTTGTGTTGGGGTGAACAATCAAGGCACCGCGCTCGTCGATCATAATGCTGGTTCCCAGACGACCAACGTATTGGGTGTTTAGCAACGTCGACAGCTTTTCCAATGAAAGCGCAGCGTTGACTAAGGCAAACAGTTCCTTTTGGCCATTCTCCTGTTTATACACGGGAACACTGTACCCGGCGTAGGTTGTCCCGGCGGCAGGCCCAAATCCGGTTACCCACATGGCTTTCCCGTTCTCAACCGGTTTCAGGTACCAAACGGCGTCTGCCCAGTTGTTTTTATCGGTGTAGTCGTAGTAGTCCTCGCATTGAACGACCTTTTCCGCAGCGGCATCGTAAAAAGGGGCGAACAGTCGTTTCTCTACGTTAAAAACATTAGGGGCATAGGCAACCGTAAAGCCCAGGACATAAGAATCCTGAAGGCTCTCTTTGCGAAGATGCTCGAAAAGATTATCAGCGTTAACTTTTCCCGATTGCAAATCAGCAGCGAAAGATTTGGTTTGATTCTCGATTTTTTGCAGGATCCTTTGAAGCTGCTCCAGGATCTCATTGGCCTGATTTTCTCCAATGGCAACGGCTTGCTCATTTGCATGGTTGATGACTAGGTAGAGATCCACTGCTTGGAAAAGGAGAACCAGGACACTGCATACCAATAGGCAATAAAGGGTGATCTTTAGCCACAAAAATTTAGGCTTGGGTTTTGTATCCTGAGTATTGCCCACCACGGTACTCCCAGTCAGGATAGAACGATTGGCTAAAAGAAAAAAGAATTGGTTTTCTGTTTTAAGAATGTATAGAGATGTCTTTCCTACATTCCAATGAAATCTATGGATGGATTAAAGTCTATGGCTTTAGTTATGCTGTGGCAAAATATTTCAAGAATTAGCTATCTTTATTAGTTTCGTTTTTGGTCCGGGCAGATTGAAAATAAGACCACAATCCCCAAGCAATGAAAAGGGCCATCGCAACACCTAAAACAATCCCGCCAATTCGAAGTCCCAGTTGCAATCTTTCCCCTTCTGAGAGGGCAAACGGTGATGGTTCGGGAATGCCATTTTCCTTGGCAATTCGTTCCACTTCTTCTTCCGTGAGAAACCAGCGGTCATCGGCTGCATCGGTTCGACTCAAGGTTAATTTGGAAGTTTTGGCGGCGACGATGGGAGGATTGTCAAGGGAATGGTGAATCCGAATGACCAGATCACCTTCCAGGTGTGCTAGCAATGGGTCGGATTTGCTGGGAATGAATTTCGCTTGGAAGTCCTCCCCGAATCCGGCTGGTTTCTTGGCAAGACTTCTCCAAACTCGTTCCGGATAGGGATTCGAATCATCCGAGAAGGTAATTTTCAAGATGCTTTCACCGTCTTTGGTGACGATGGTTCTAAGTATTCGGGCCGCAAAGGTGGAAGGCGTTGTGCTCAACAGCACCAGGATAGCCAGATTCAGAAGGAAAACAAATCGGAAATTCATTAGGGGTCTCCCGGGATCTTTTTGTTTTCTACAAACCCAACGCCTTAGGTGTTTGCGGTCCTCCCTAACGCGTTTGAAGTTTTGGGCTTTGCCGCTCTGGTCTGGGCAGTTTTGTTGAAGCCCTCTCAATGCAGGGTCGAGATGGATTCCAAAGAATGTATCGGAATTCTCAGTTTTTACACAACTTCAAACTTACACGTCGAGTTCGTGTGGTAGCCGATTATTTGGAAACTTCATCGTCACTTCAAGTGGAATGGTGAATACAACTTGGTCGTCTCAAAATCTTTTCTGCCGTTGGGTCAGATATTGCATCAGGGCCCGGTCAAAATTAATGCTGGTGTCCATCGGCAGGTAATCCATGTTTGCCTTGGAACACTCCTTGCGGTAGAGTTCTTGGAATTCGCTCAGGGACTTGAGGTAGTCTTCACGCATGTTGCGGGCATCGAGGGTGAGTTTTTGGTCGACTTCGACATCCTGAAATTCGACCATGCCGTCAAAGGGGAAGTGAACCTCTGCTTCATCCAAGATGTGGAACAGGATGATTTCATTTCCATGGTGGCCCAGATGGCGCAGGCTTTTGATAACCGGTTCCGGGTCTTCCAATAAGTCGCTGAAGATCATGATCAGACTGCGGTTCCTGGCTAGGGCAGCCAATTGGTGCAAACAGGCAGCAACGTTGGTTTCTCCACTGGGTTTGAGATTGGAGAGGACTGCCAGGATGGTGCCTAACTGGGTGCGTTTGCTGCGCGGGGGGAGGCTGGTGCGGATTTTGGTATCGAAGGTTACCAACCCGACCGGGTCTTGCTGATGGATCATCAGGTAGCCGAGCGCGGCAGCTAGACAGATAGCATAGTCAAATTTGGTTAGTTCCTGGCGGTAGGTGTAGGCCATGGAAGCGCTCAAATCCATGACCAGGTAGCCTGTCATATTAGTTTCGGCCTGGAATTTTTTGACGTAGTACTTGTCAGTCTTGGCAAACACGTTCCAGTCCAGGTCCTTGAGGTCATCGCCGGGAACATACTTGCGGTGCTCACTAAATTCGACAGAGAATCCCTGGTAGGGACTGGCATGTAAGCCGGCAAGGAACCCTTGGACGATAAACTTAGCCCGCAGGTCAAGGCGGGCTACTTGTTTGATGACTTCGGGTTTCAGATAACTTTCTTGGGACTTCATTAGGTCACTTTTCTGCTAGTAACAGATCTCCGTCTCTAGAAAATATTCCTTGGGAATCGATCTGGTATATTCCATCGGTTTCTTGTGCCAGGAATCTGCACAAACGGTGGCAAAGGTCTTGGTGAGAACTAATTTCATTCTGGAGAGTAAATAATTGTTGCGTGTTAACGACTGCTTCCATTAGTTGGTGTCCTTGAGGACTCTTATCCACCAGTTCCACCCAAGCGGCCCACGCGTTTAGTTCAGCTCGAATGCCCTCTTCACTAACAAGGTAGCGATTCAGTTTCAGGCTTTCTCCATTTAACATGAGGATTACCTGAAACCAACCATCTTCATCCCCACGAAAGTTGCCATCTGCTCCAGACAAATCGCCTTGGGCAAATTCCAAGAGCTTAGCGGGATCAATCTCCGTGTTGCTGGAAGCAAAGACCCGGTACCACATTTTATTGGAGACTGGCGAGATAGTGCTGTAATCCTTCCCGCATTGGCAAAGCTGTTTCCGCAGCTTGGCGGATATTGTTGCGATGGGCATCCCAGGAGTACCATTCTCGCTGGGTCAATTCCATTCGGGCCTTCGTTGGTACCCGTTGACCGACTAGTAAAGCCATATAACCATTGTATCCGAAAATGCTGGTCGATGGGATGAGCGGTTTGCACAACAAAGAGGGGCCGATTTCCCTGTAGTAATCGATGAGGCCAGCGATGTTATCCAAAGGAGTTGCTTTCCGGCAGTGTTTCCAGAATGAGGTATCTAATTTCCGGTTGTATTTGTAATGGACTGCCAGGAAATTGCGGACATCGTCCCAAAAGTTGCGGAAACGCTGGTTTTCCATTGCTTGGACGGCAGGCAGGATTTGCATGTCGCTGTCGAGCAAGGCCAGGGTGAGAAAACGGAGGTGTTCGATTATGAGATGAAGGGCAGTCGCCTCCAATGGCTCAACAAATCCTGCAGCATTGCCGACGGCCGCTACATTTTTCTCCCAGAATCTTTCATAGCGGCCAGTGGGGAAACGAATCACGCGCAGGTCATCTCCAAGTTGCGGATTCTTTTCCCGGATCTCCTGAATGGCTTCTTCTTCGGAGCAAAATTGCGAGGAAAAGACATATCCGCGTGTGACCACGTCAATAAAATCGATCCGCCAGCACCAACCATGATTCATGGTCTCGACGGTGGTATAAGGCCGAACTTCGTCGTCACGTTGCCAGGAGCCGATAACTGCCGAGTCGCAATACAGGGTGTCATCATAGCTCTTGTAAGGAACTTCGAGGGTTTTTCCCAAGAGGGCCGAGCGAAATCCGGAACAATCGACAAACAAATCACCTATCACCTCCTGCCCGTCCGAAAGAATGAGGCTTTTGATTTCACCGGATTCGTGGCGATTGAGGTCAACCACCTCTCCTTTCAGAATTGTGGCGCCTAGCTGGAGGGATTTTCTTTTCAGATAGTCGATGAAAAGGTCATTCTTTACGTGATAAGCTGCCCGCTCATCCACGTCCAAATGGCCTCCTTGTTTAAGAACGCAAGGTGAGTTGCCCCGGTCCATGAGAGCCCAAAATAAACTGCTGTCGGACTTGTCAGCCAAACAATAAAAACCCTTGTTTTTTGCCAAGCCCGGGACCAGGTCATCCATAAAGCGATCAAAGGGATAATTGAAATGAATATCTTGTGGATCTCCCCACTCCAAACGCAAGCCCAGTTTCCAGCTAGGTTGGACTTCGCGAAAAAATTCGTTTCGGTCCAAGCGTAAGATCTTGTGAAGGAAAGTTGGTACAGCCTGAGTGGTAGATTCGCCAACTCCAATTACGGGAATATCGGGAGAGTAGATGACTTGGACATCAACTTGGGGGAGTTGTTTTTTTAAGGTGACGGCGGAAAGGAAACCGGCACTTCCGCCGCCGAGGATCACGATCTTGGAGATAGGAGTCGGCATGAGGCTTGGAAACCTCCTGTTTATTTGCCACTCATGCGTTCAATTAGAATCTGTGCAGTTTCCGGGCGCATAATGCGAGGGTCGGGCATTTCGCCGTTGCGGAGTTTCTCGCGCAGTTCGCGGCCACTAATTGAAACCGGATGGAAGCCTTTGTCTTTGAATTCATCCACAAGACCCACGTGGCCTAGTTCCTCATAAAAGGCAGCAAATCCTACCTTGACCGGCTTGATGTGCAGTTCGCCTTTTAAATCTTCGAAGATTTGTTGGGCAGCAAGTGGATCCCAGATGTCTGTCTTATCATCATAAGGGGCGTCGGCGTGTTTGCGGCCAATGACAATGTCGGTAAAACCAAAGTTTTGCCGGTAAATCCCGTGCATGACCGCTTCTTTGGGGCCGCCGTAAAACATTTTGATGTCCAAGCCGATTAACAGTAAGTTGTCCCAGAAGCTGCGGCCTACTTTGGTCCAGAGTTCCTGGTCGATGTCACCTTCTCCCAGCTTTTTGTTCTCGACTATGGCGCGATACGTCCGCATGCGAGTAGCAGCGTCGACATCATCACCCTTGGTCTCGCCAATAAGTGGATTGAGGACCGCGCCGGCATTGTGGCCTGCTTGGGTGAGGCGTTCCAAACCGACCACCAAGGCATATTCATGTGCGCGGTGGAGAGGATTGCGGGTCTGAAAAGCAACTACTCGTTCCCAACCTTTTTCTCGGAATAAGGCCCGAGTTTCCCTCGGAGAAAGAACAAATTGGCCGTATTCCGGATGTTTAGGCTGAGGCAAGACGCGAACTTCTCCACCAAGGAGCATTTCGCGTTGGTCATTCATGGTCATATGGCCGCCGGGATGGTCGGTGCGGTCAGTGCCATAGACACCTTTGATGTAGCGTGGCTTATCCCAGGGAAAAATGTCGCTTATCTTAAGTGTGCCGACCAACTCGCCTTTGCTGTTGATCAGGGCAACGGTTTCTCCGGGCTTCAACGAATCGGCTAATGATTTTTCGACGGGAAATGACAAAGGAATGGTCCAGGCGTATTTTTTACCATCGTAGAGAATGTGTTCCTCATCGAGAACGCGATCAAAGGTTTCCTTATTCATCGGACCGGTCAATGGGCTTAGGCCACCATCGCCAAAGCGGTACAGCGTAGACAGGTCGGCGTCACTGATGGGGACTTTTTTCAAGGAAGTAGCCTGATTTGTGAAATCGGCGAGTTCCGCTTCGGGAACCTGGCAACAAACGGGTTCGGATAATCCGCCATGAGGAGGAACTAAATCAGGCATGCAATAAACTCCAATAAGGTTTCCTTAAATTGGTAGCTGGATTCGCCAGAACTCAGCCGCATAAATTACGATTTCGCCATTATCTTGGCGGCGTCTAAAACCGCGCGCACAATTTTGTCGTACCCGGTGCAACGGCAGAGATTACCTGCCAGTTCCAGGCGAACCTCCTGCTCGGTTGGATTTGGATTCTTTTCCAAGAGCGCCTTGGCGGCGACTATGAACCCCGGAGTGCAAATCCCGCATTGCAGGGCCGCATCTTCCAGGAACGCTTGTTGAATGGGGTGAAGTCCTTGGGAAGTAGCAACCCCTTCGATGGTGGTAATCTCCCTTCCTTCCACCTCGACTCCGAGAACCAGGCAGGAGTTCACCACTCGGCCATCCATAATGACATTACAGGCCCCGCAGTTACCGTTGTTGCAGCCTTCTTTACTGCCGGTGAGATTCAACTCGTCCCGCAGGATTTCCAACAGGCTTTGCCGCGGTTCGCACAAGAAATCAACATCAGATCCATTGATCTTGGTTTGGATGTGTATTCGTTTGGCCACTTCGCTACCCTTCTGGTTAGTTACTTCCTTTGGCTCGGTCGATGGCAATCTTTAATGCCCTTTTGGTTAAAACACCCGCCAGATGTTTGCGAAAATCAATATCGCCGCGCATGTCGGTGATCGGTTGGGCCGCAGCTCTTGCCAAGGTGGCGGCTTTTTCGATGAGGGAATCATCCAGTGCACCATTCACCATGGCATTTCCGGCGTCAGGCACCAGCAAGGGAGTGGGTGCCACGGCGGCCAAGGCGATCCGGGCATCAGTGCATTTGGATTTACTGTCATCCAAGGTTACACTTACCCCGGCTCCGACCACGGCAATATCCATTTCATTTCGGGGAATAAACCGAAGATAAGCCCCGGCAAAGTTGGGTGCCGGTCGGGGTAAATAGATACTCAGCAAGAATTCTCCTGGGCTGAGGACCGTTTGTCCCGGGCCGGTGCAAAAGAACTCGACCGGAATTTCCCGCGTGCCATCGGGGCCGGCGATAGTGCAAACTCCCTTGTGAGCGATTAATGGCGGAATGGTGTCGGCAGCGGGGGAGGCATTGCAAAGATTGCCGCCGACGCTAGCCCGGTTTTGAATTTGAATGCCGCCAATCAGGGAAACCGAATCAATTAAACCCGGATAGGCCTTGGCAATTCCCGGATGCTCATAAATCCGGTGGCAAGGAACAGCTGCCCCAATTCGCAGACCTTTCTCCGGATCAAATTGTAGCTCGGTGGCTTCGGGAATATGCTTGGAGTCGATCAAAATATCCAAGTCCCGGCGATTTTCGCGAAGTTGGACGATAATATCGGTTCCCCCGGCTAACATGCGAGCCCGGTCTCCATGTTTGCTGAGTAGGGCTACGGCTTCCTTTACCGATCGGGGAGCAGCGTAATCGATAGCTTTCATGCGGCAATTCCAGGAATTAAGATTCCGGCAGGTAATGGCGATGCGAAAGAATTTCTTATTTAAAGATATATTTGGAAAGGGGAAATGGCCACCGGGAGCAAGGGCTCATGCGGTAATCGACCATTGCGAAACTCGAATTCCGAAGTTCGGGTGGTAGTGGATTTATGATTGTCGATTGATTATTGTTGATTTTCGAAGTAAAGATTTTTCGATGGCAGTCAACAATCAAAAATCAACAATAGGCAATCATCGATCATTCCCGCCCTCCTCCGGAGCAACAAAGAAAGCCCAAGTCTAAGTGGGAGACTTTGGGCTCTAGGGGGGGAATAATCTTTAGCTTCTTACAGGAATAGCCCACCAAAGCCATTAATGTTGTCGTTTCCGCCTTCACTAATGATGGTGTCGTTATTGTTGGTCAAGCTAATGAGATTGTTGCCGGTTCCGGCACGGATCTCATCGGGGCCTTGACCGGCGTTGATAGTGTCGTCACCTAAGCCACCAAATAGGAAGGTGATCGCTGCCGCATTATTGAAATTAAAGACGGCTTCAGTGATCAAGTCATTCCCGGAACCGCCGATAGCCGTATCGCCGTTGGTGAAGAGCAAGGTGTCATCACCGGCTCCCATGTCGATGAGGGCGGCCCCGCCATTAATGTTGGTGGAGTAAATATCGTTTCCGGCTCCCCCAAGGACCGTCACTTGAGCGTTGTTAAAACCGAACAGTCCATCATCCTCATCCCCGCCATCCAGCAGGTCATTGGAAGCGGGTGGGTTCAAGGTATTGGCAAGGGCAAAGCTGCCGCCAAAGTCTGTAGTTCCTTCCCCGAATCCAAAGATGCCGAACAATTCAAACAAGGCAAGACTGGTGGTAGATAGTCCGAACTGTTCCTGGAAGATAGCAAGCTGATCCGCGAAACCGGTTAGGTCATCGTCCTGATCGTAGGGTTGATCGGGTTCATTGGGCTCGTTGTCCACATCCGGAGAGAAGTCACGGTTGGCATTAAGTTGGTCCCGGCCGCCGTTGCCGATCAGGGTGTCATTGCCATCCAATCCAAGGAAGTAGTTATCCTTGTCGTTGCCGATGATCAGGTCGTTCCCGGGTCCACCGACAACTCCGATGATGAATTGCCGCTGGACGGTAGTGGCGGTCTTCACCGTCATATTGCGGTAGCCACCCAAGATCAAACCGTCGACGCCCAAGTTGATACTGACATCTCCGCTTTCATGAGGCAGTTTGGAGAAATCGAAGGCGACAAGATGCGTCTTGGCACCTACGTCGATAACGCTGGAAGTAGGTGTCTGTGAATCGAGAAACTTGACGATGTTCACCCCAACCGGAGAGGTGCTGATCTCATTTTTCCCATGGGCGTTATTACTTTCATCCAGGAGGTAGCGGATATAGATATTGGCATTGGAGTTATTGGAAGCATCCACCAAGGTGGAAATGTCCGGTGCTTCGACCTTGACATTGCGAAGAGCGGAAGGCCCGGCGAAGTTGGTATTCGTCTCCGTGAGGCCTGTGGGGATCTGTGAATCAACAATGTTCACACCCCCGCCGCCCGTTGAGCGAACCAGGATATGGAGGCCTTCACCTACAAAACCGCTGCTGACCCAGGTTTGGTTCGACGGAATTTCCGTGCCGCCGCCTAGGTTCTCCGGAGTTTGCGTTAAACCCTGTACTGTGATTTTTCCACCCGAAAGGTTCACCGTGACATCTTCGGTAAAGGGAGTGGGGTTATTGATGGTTAAGGTCTTGCCGTCAAACTGAACGGTGACCCTGGCCGACTGAATCTTGAGCTGCAAAGCAGAACCGCTGAGAGGCGATCGCCCGGTCATTTGCGGAGTTTTGCCGTCGTAGATACGAGTAGCAGAAGACACAAGGTAGCTGCCATCCGGTAGAGGAGCGGTTGGCGTAAATTCAAAGAGAGTATTGGAGGAGCCAAGGGGGTTAGCAATGCCACTGGCGACTTCATTCCCGGTGTTCAGATCCGTGAACAGAACCTCAACGGCCGCACCCGGGACTCCGCTGAGCACTTCATGAATATCTAAGATCTCAATCCCCATATCAGCGAAATCCTGCAGGTCTGCCTGAATGGTAAACCGGGGAGTATTGTCACCCGTCTTGTTATCGCCAGGTATGCCCGTATCACTGGCGTGATCCAGGATGACCGGATTCGGGATGGGTGCCGGGAAGTTCTCAATCTCCAGGTCGTACGTGTTGGGTTCCATAGGCCCAATAGTTTCTGTAGGTTCTTGGGCCGGGCCATCTTCTTCAGTTGGTCCTGAACCATTTGTTTCCTCATGCGATAATTCTACGGCAAGTATACCGAAGGTGAGGGTAATCTCATCGCTTTCGATAGGAATGTTCCCATTCGCCAGGACTCCAGATACAGTCACATTGACCTTGTATACCCCGGGTTGTGTGAAGCCATAGTTGAAGTGGTCATGACTTCCCTGGGGTACCAAGATCCGGTCGGTGGCATCGATTCCGTCCGAAGTAGCCATTTGAAGGTTCGGATCGCCGAAAGCATCAATCTGCCACACACTGAACTCGCCAGGGCCCTGGACAGATTGGAGGGTCAATTCCAACGGCCCGGAGAAAACACCCGGGGGTACTTCCTCCGCCCCCACGCCCAAGAAGATAAGTTGGGGATCGAGACCCTGAGGCATGACAAAGATCGTTTCGCCTTCAGGGACGCCCAAGAAGTCAAATTGGCTGCCCGCAGGACGAACGATCTCCGAACGCAAACCAGCGTAATACGTCGTCGTTTCGATCTCGAATTCATCGTCGATGGGATCCTCGACGTGGCTGAGCAACTCCAATACGCCATTCTCAAACTCGACGTCGATGTCGACGTGTTCGGTGGGGAAGATTAACTCGTCGATGACGAACTTGATGGTCTGGACTTCACTCTCGACAGTTGAGCCATCGGAGGCTAAAGTTCCCGAAACGGTGACGTCGACCGAGTAGATGCCGGCAGCCGTGAACGCCCAGTTGTAATGGTCATGAGAACCAACATTGGCCAGAATCTGATCCGTCGAGTTGATTCCGTCGGACGTGGCCATCTGCAATTGGGGAACGCCGAAAGCATCATTCTGCCAAACACTGAACTCGCCCGGTCCATCGACGCTTTGCAGGTTGATGGATAGAGGGCCCGAGAAGATACCCGGAGCGACCTCCTCGGCTCCCACACCGAGGAATACGTTTTGGGCATCGAGTCCTTGGGGAAGGATGTAAATTTCTTGGCCTTCAGGCACGCCAATAAAATCGAACTCAGGGCCATCCGGCCGCAGTTGCTTGGCCCGAAGTCCGCCATGGAAACCGACGGTATCGAGTTCGAATTCCTGGTCGATGGGGTCTTCGACGTGAGCCCCGAGTTCCAGTTCGCCGTCTTCGTATTCCACCGCGATGTCCACATGTTCGGTGGTGAATAGCAGGGTGGTGGGCTCTTCCGCACTATGGACTCGCAAGAAGTACATTTCTTGACTAACTACCGGGATGACAATCTTTTCGTTATCATCTCGAGATCTTGAATATGCTACTAGATCTCCACTCATATCCAGGACTTCGATATCAATGTCGCCATCGTCGTGGAGGAAGAAGGTGTTGATAATGAGTTTACCGGTGTGTCCCGCTGTGATTTTATAGTAATCGTCGTTGAGGAACGGCTCCATGTTTTCATCAAAACCTTCGAGGTGAATGGTAAGGTCATTCAAGGTGATCTTTTGGATGGAACCCAGGACAGTGGCATCTTCGATCGAGTCATTGCCGCCAAAGACCTCATCCGGCACATCGAACTCATCCGGGCGGATGTAAACCTCCCCATTTAACTCGAACAACTCGATCTCATCAAAAGAAATCGGTTTACTGCCGCCTACACTGAAGGTGCCTGCGTAATCCTCAGGTCCCGCGAAGAAAGTAAAGCTTGCCGGGGGATCAACTATCACATTCAACGTGTCGCCGAAATTTTGTTGTCCCTGACCTATCGGATCACCGCCAAAAACAAAGTAGGAGATGCCGGTCAAGGGTTGGGTACTGATGGTGTCCTCACCCGGACCTGCTTCAATTCGTACATTCTCGATCGAAGCTGAACTGATTCCATTAACCCCAGATGTATAGACAGTGGTGAGGGTATTGACAGTTACGTTTAAGTTACCAGGTGCGGTCACGGAAATTGAATCGTCTCCGTTAGTTCCGGGAACTAAAATAGTATCCGCTCCAGCCCCACCAACCAAAATGTCGGTTCCGCCATTGCCGATGAAAACGTCATCGCCCTCCCCGCCATCAAGAAAATCATCACTTGAAGCTCCTTCCAGTGTGTCATTGCCGGAGCCGCCCCGAAGCGTAGCATCGGCGCTGAGGTAGTCATCGCCGCCGTCGCCTTCGAGGATTACCGCGATCGTTCCTTCAACTCCCGGAGCAGCCTTAATGGAATCATCTCCTGCCTGACCATGGCCGTATAAGTCGTCGTTTGCCATTTCCGAATCACTGATGCGAATCGAGTAGGCGAAACCCGCTACGTCGATATCACCGGACAAGTCACTAATCGTGACATCATCCCCAGCCTGTTGACCATGGAATTCAACATTGTCCTCCTCCCCGTCCCCAGCGCCGAGGTTGACCTCGATTCCTTGTACCGAAGTCGCGGCCAAGTCCGTCCCTTGTTGGATAGGATTGCCGCCAGCACTGGTTGTGTCCACCTGGTTGTTGATGATGATCTGGTCTGCACCGCCGCCGGCATCGATGTTGATGTTCTCCACCTCACCCATATTCAGGAAGACAGCCCCAGCATCCTGAGCCGAGGAGTTCAAGGCAAAGATCGACCGCGCTGCGTTCTCCAGCGTTCCGGGTACGAAGATTTGGGGAGCAGGATTCCCCGTGGCTCCAAAACGACCGCCGCCGAATATCTCCAACCGATTGTTGCCGCCCCCGGCGATGAAGAGCATCTCGTCTTCTCCCTCACCGCCTTCCATCAGGTCACTGCCGTCGCCGGCGACCCAAACGAGTTGGTCGCTGCCTTCGCCGCCAAAGAAGAAGTCTTGGCCTCGACCCCCTTCCAATCGGTCATCTCCCGAACCACCGTCGAGCACATCCCCTAAGGCACTCCCCGTCGGAGAATCGCCGCCGATTAGGTTGTCGTTGCCGGCACCGCCTAGAAGGGTCAGTTGCACGTTGTCGTCCGCTACACCTTCCCCGTCGATCAGATCATTGCCCGCTCCACCTTCGACGATTGCGTTGAGGGTCAATCCGCTCAGAGTAACAGTGTCATCACCGTCCCCAGACTGGATGTGAAACTGCTCGATGCCACTCAACGCCGCGATGGTAGTGGTATTGCCGTTGATGGTAATCGCCGTCGCCGTCACTTCGATATTATCCGGACCGTCCGTTCCTAAAACGAGAATCGTGTCGGTGCCAGCATCTCCAACCAAAGTATCCGTCCCGCCGACATTGTCCGCCGTGAACAAGAAGGTGTCATCGCCAAGGCCGCCGTCAAGGGAATCGTCACCAATGGAACCTTCCAGTGTGTCGTTGCCGGCACCGCCCACTATGGTCACGTCGCCGGAAAGGTAGTCATCGCCACCATCTCCTTCCAGGAATAAACCGATAGTTCCTTCGACACCCGCTTCGGCTTTGATGATATCATTGCCAGCCTGACCATGGCCGAACAAAGTGTCGTTTGCCATTTCCGAATCACTGATGCGAATCGAGTAGGCGAAACCCGCTACGTCGATATCACCGGACAAGTCACTAATCGTGACATCATCCCCAGCCTGTTGACCATGGAATTCAACATTGTCCTCCTCCCCGTCCCCAGCGCCGAGGTTGACCTCGATTCCTTGTACCGAAGTCGCGGCCAAGTCCGTCCCTTGTTGGATAGGATTGCCGCCAGCACTGGTTGTGTCCACCTGGTTGTTGATGATGATCTGGTCTGCACCGCCGCCGGCATCGATGTTGATGTTCTCCACCTCACCCATATTCAGGAAGACAGCCCCAGCATCCTGAGCCGAGGAGTTCAAGGCAAAGATCGACCGCGCTGCGTTCTCCAGCGTTCCGGGTACGAAGATTTGGGGAGCAGGATTCCCCGTGGCTCCAAAACGACCGCCGCCGAATATCTCCAACCGATTGTTGCCGCCCCCGGCGATGAAGAGCATCTCGTCTTCTCCCTCACCGCCTTCCATCAGGTCACTGCCGTCGCCGGCGACCCAAACGAGTTGGTCGCTGCCTTCGCCGCCAAAGAAGAAGTCTTGGCCTCGACCCCCTTCCAATCGGTCATCTCCCGAACCACCGTCGAGCACATCCCCTAAGGCACTCCCCGTCGGAGAATCGCCGCCGATTAGGTTGTCGTTGCCGGCACCGCCTAGAAGGGTCAGTTGCACGTTGTCGTCCGCTACACCTTCCCCGTCGATCAGATCATTGCCCGCTCCACCTTCGACGATTGCGTTGAGGGTCAATCCGCTCAGAGTAACAGTGTCATCACCGTCCCCAGACTGGATGTGAAACTGCTCGATGCCACTCAACGCCGCGATGGTAGTGGTATTGCCGTTGATGGTAATCGCCGTCGCCGTCACTTCGATATTATCCGGACCGTCCGTTCCTAAAACGAGAATCGTGTCGGTGCCAGCATCTCCAACCAAAGTATCCGTCCCGCCGACATTGTCCGCCGTGAACAAGAAGGTGTCATCGCCAAGGCCGCCGTCAAGAGAATCGTCACCGGTCGAACCTTCGAGTGTATCGTTGCCGGGACCGCCAACGATAGTGATGTCTCCGGAGAGGTAGTCGTGACCCTCACCTCCCTCGAGAATTAGGCCGGTGTCCAAGTTAGGATCTGCCTTGATGGTGTCGTCACCTAGGTTGCCGTTGACTTGGAGGAGGTCACCATCTTCGACATCCAATTGCAAGGTTACAATTCGCGGTCCGGCACCCAGAATTTCCTCGGCATCTTCACCCTCCTGAATCGTAAAGGAATTCAAGAAAGGGGGTATTAAATCAATATTGGTGATATCGATGGTTTCGGAGGAATTGTTGCCGTTAACCACCACTGAGGTGGATACTTCGGATTCATCAAATTCGTCGTCAATGATAACTAATTCGAGGTCAGAACTGTGAAGGGGATTCACGGTAACTAGATCCGGACCAGCAGCATCCCCCTCGGTAATATTAACTTCCAACATTTCTATGGAGGTTAATTGAGAAGTGCCGTTGGGGCTCACAATGATGACATCGGTCTCAAATTCGGACACCGTGATGTTGTCTTGCCCATCGAAGTAATACATATCGGTTCCGGTGCCGCCGTCGACTTGATTGGTATTGGAAAGTGAAGGAGCACCAATAATCAGGTCGCTTTCGGCGCCACCCTGCAGGATATTGTCGCCGGCATTCCCGAAAATTATATCCTGCCCATCGCCGCCGAGGATGGTGTCGTCATTTGATCCACCTCGTAGGACGTCATCACCAGCCTCGCCTTCAATTTGGGAAACTGCACTAACCAAGGAGAAATTGATGTTGTCGTTATCATCGCCGCCGTGGGCCTCGAGTAAACTGGAACCAAAGGATCCAGTGGCGTCAACGTCATCATTGCCTCCGAAACTCTCGATGAGGATGCGTTCAAAGGAACTTTCGACCGTGTCAATGGTTGTCGGTCCGGCGGAGTTGATATCAATTGCAATGTTCCCAATGTCATTAACGTCAATGTCATCGCTGTCTTCTGCTCCTTGGACCAGGATCGTGTCAAACCCCGCCCCGCCGGCAAACGTGTCCGCCCCGCCAAGATTGTTCTCTTTGAGCAGCAAGGTGTCATCCCCATTTCCGCCGATGAGATTGTCGTCAAGGGTTGCCCCTTCGAGAGTATCGTTGCCTTCCCCACCGTCAAGCGTAACATCAACTAAGAAGGTACTCCCCCCTTGAAAGAAATCATTCCCTCCCAATCCGCGCACTTCCAGCTGGTCCTTGCCGTCAAATTGATCAAAGTCTGGGTCCAGTTGAACCGTTACCGGGAGACCTTCAACAGAATTAAACGGGGCGATTGAGATGGTATCATCCGCGGCGGTTCCCTCAACAATTACAAGATCCGTCCCGGAGTCACCATTACCCGAGTGTACGATTACAGTCTCAAGGTCGGTCGGGGATTGTGTTTGAACCAAGACCGTATCGACAGTTGTTGCATCCCCAGTGGAGACAGAAATTTGTTCTACGCCAGTGTGGTTAAATAAAATTGTGCCCGAACCCAACCCCGATATGAATAAAAAACCACCCCCGACTGTGAAGGCATCGTCTCCCGTCGTTCCAACATGAAAAACAGAATCAAAACCTTCTTCCCCGTCCAGATTATCAACATTGGTATCGCCGCTCGTAATGAAATCGTCATTCCCTGGACCGCCAAATGCAGTGTCATTTTCTGAAGTTGCCGTCAAATCCAGAGAGTCTTGGCCCCCGTTACCTTCCAACCGGTCTGGTCCCTCACCGCCTGTTAAAGCATCATCCCCATCTCCGCCGATTAATGTGTCATTTCCATCGCCGCCAGTCAGAGTAACCGATGCATTGCCTACACTGGCAGCATTGAAAAGGTCTCCGCCGGTGCCGGCGTCCATGTCGACCTCGATGAAATCGAATTCGCTAACATTATTGCCCGAATCAATGAATACCGAATCAGAGCCGGAACCCGTTGAATTATCAAATTCGATGCGATTGGTGGCCGCAAAAGTTGCACCAACTACGTCGACTCCATTCACGTCAATGATCCCGTTACCATCCGCGTCATCGACAACAATAAGATCAGCAGCAGCATCGTTACTGGTGATGGTAAGTGTGCCCCCTGCAAAAGCGGCAACAAAGGCAGGGACCGTTCGGTCTTCCAGCCACTCCAACGTGGGGTGAAAAGGTACCAGGCGGGATTTTTGAATTGGGCTTTTCTTGGAAGCGGTTTTTTTTTGCATGGACGGAATCTCCTCAGTAGGGGGTGGAGTTAATTTCAAAATGGCAATAAAAATTGAAAAGTCGGGCTTATAAGTCGGGCTTATTTCGATTTTCCTGGTTGTGTGGGGAGGCTCAAAGGACCTCTATTGCGAGTTTAATTCTGCGAGATAAAGTGGGACAAAACAAAAACTTAGGACAATCGGCAAAATAGGAAATTTAGACTAAATGGCCACTATTCCATTGTCAACTATTTTTCCTTTTTTAATCTTTTTACTATTACTGTTCTTTTTTGTTTTCTCATTTT
>CAZPPD010000002.1:0-24684 GCA_964588185.1 uncultured Alcaligenaceae bacterium
CGGAAAAGTTTCTGGAAGTGCTGGAAGAAAAAATCAAAGAATTTCAGCCCGAGGGCGACATCCCTTATGTGCTGATGCCGATGGACCGCCACACCAAGTTGATTGCTACTCACAAAGACCGTTTTCGTCCCCATATTCGGGTGGCAACTCCGGACATCGAATCTATTCGTCAGGTCGATCCCAAGAACAATCTGGTCGAAACTGCCTGGCGCTTGCAAATTCCAATTCCGCCTACCTGGATGCCTACTACTGAGGATGAGTTGCAGAAAACTTTGGATGATATTTCTTTTCCGGCCTTTCTTAAGTTGCCGGATGGGACCGGCGGTGTCGGAATCGAAAAAGTTGAATCATTGGAGCAGCTTCTCAGTGCCTACCGCCGCTTTCAAGCTGAATTTCAAGTCGGCAAGGACCGAGTTCCTTTAATCCAAGAAGCAGTCGGAAAGGAAGACTACTGTGTAACGGTCCTCATGGATAAGGGACAGCTCAAAGCTCACATGACTTACAAAAATATAACCACCTTTCCTTCCGCCGGCGGTTTTGGAGTGGTCCGGGAAACGGTAGAAGCAAAGAAGCTGGTCGATATTTCCGCCGCTTTTCTGAGCACAATTGGCTGGAATGGAGTCGCGGAACTCGACTATCGCTGGGACGGCAACGAAAATACTCCGGCCTATTTAATTGAGATTAATCCCAGGTTTTGGGGTGGTTTGTTTCAATCCGTGGAGTCGGGAGTCGATTATCCTTGGCTACTCTATCAGATGACTTTATCGGAAGACATTAATCCATCACCGGACCCGGTTGTAGGAACTCGAACTCGAATACCACTTGTTAGTACATTGGCTGAACTACATGACTTGTTTTCGGACGACGAAAAATTCCAAGAGGTCTATAATTCCGCCAAAATTGGATGGAACCATCTTGCCTCCGGATCCTTGTCAAAAGGATTTAACAGTATCGCCGCCAGTATAGGCAAGCTGTTAAATCCAAAAGATCGAATCGATCAGTTATGGCGTTGGCACAAAGAAAACAGCAGGACATTAACGGAAATCTTTTCAACCGATGACCCGGCAGCCTCTTTTGGGGCTTTGTATGTTTTGGGTACGCTGGTCCGAACCGGCAAATTGCCCGCAGAGTTTAGCCGCGATCAGGACGGAGACCTTTTGGAGAATCCTTATCAAGGTGAGGAAAAATGATTTGGAAGTGGTTCTCAAAATATAAGCCGCCTCGTCTGGAATCACCAGGAACGCTTTTTACTCCCAGCGCGGATTCCAATGAAAAACCGCGAATCATCATTTCCCTGGACCGCTCCTGGCACAACCTTCTTGGGTTAACCCGATTGGCATTTTACAACTTGATTCGGCGGGCGGGCGGAGTTCCTCGTTGGGTAGATTACGGGACGGGTCCTGAACCTGAGGATTTGGCTCCTATAGCTGAATCCATCATCGCCTCAGGTGATGGTTTATTACTGAGCGGAGGAATGGATGTGGATCCGGCTTTATATGGAGCCGCTGTTTCCAATCGAAGCATCAACCCCAGACGGGACCGATTTGAAATGGCACTCGTTGCGGAAGCGCGAGCCAAAGGATTGCCGATTCTGGGAATCTGCCGGGGCACCCAACTTCTGAACGTAGTATACGGCGGCACCCTGCAAACCATTAAGAAGCACCCCGAATTGAATGCCGTGCATAATTCCTTGCGGCACCATCCCGTTCAAATTCAACCGGATTCTCGTATCGCTCATAGCACCGGAAAGCAAAAACTAAGCGTTGTCAGCATTCATGGCCAGGCCGTTTGTAAGATTGGGGACAAACTCAATATTGTTGGCCAGACAAATGATGGGATAGTGGAAGCGATTGAGGAAGTATCCACAAAAAACTGGATTGTCGGAGTCCAATGGCACCCCGAATATATGATCTATTCCCGCCCGGAACACAAAATTATCCAATCCTTTGTTCGGCAAGCAGCCCATAGAAAGTCAGCTTAAACCGGACTTTCCAAGCCAGTCGATTTCAGCTCCGCAGCCCTACTTCTTGCATCAGCTTATCGGTTTGCTCATAGGCTTCTTTGACCCAGTCCACAATCTTGTCGGGCTCCGGAGAATATTCCAGTTCAATGCTAATGGCTCCTTCGATCCCTAATTCTTTGATCTCCTTTAAATAGGGAATGAAATCCACCACTCCACGTCCCGGCGGCAAGTCCCCGTGGACTTTTCCGTCACAATCGCTGATGTGGACATGGATGGCTTTGTCTTTAAGCCGGCGGAGTTCCTCCGGCTTGGTTCCGGATAGGACCAAATGGGAAACATCAATATTTGCTTTTACCGAGGAGTGATTGACATCATCAATAAACCGGGCCATGGTTTCGACGTTATTTACTAGGGATAATTTGAACGGCTCGAGTTCCAGGGCAATTTCCAAACCCAAGTTTGCCGCATATTTTCCTAACTCACGGACATTTTCTACTCCTGTTTTCCACTGTTCCTCCGGGGGAATGACCTCCTTCTGCCAGATATACTCGCCAATCACCAACAGAAGATTCTTCGCTTCATATTCATAGCATAAATCCAGATATTGCCGGCAGCGGTCCACATGGAAACGTTGCACGCTGGGATTAAAATCAATTAGACCTACAGCCACGCAAGCAATACTGATAATCGGCAACCCTGCTCGATCGCATTCTTGTTTGATGAGGCGGCGTTCCCTAATGTCAATGTCCAGAGGATCGGCGAAAATATCGATCGTGTCAAAACCAAGTTCCTTGGTCTTGCGAATACCAAAGGAAGTATCCTTGCCGGTTTGAGCCCAGGCGGAATTAATGAGTCCTAACTTCATTCTGATTGTCCTCGCATAGATGCCTGATTTGTTTCTTATGAATGTCCCGGATAATTGCTTCTCCTGCAAGAGAATTTGATGACTAACACCATCCCTATTGGCCGACTTGCCCCGTCTCCAACCGGAGCTCAACATGTGGGCAATGCCCGTAGTTATTTGATCGCCTGGCTGTCCATCCGGGCACGTGGCGGGAAGATATTCCTGCGGATTGAAGATATTGATTCTCCTCGCATCAAAAAAGGAGCCACCGACTTAATTTATGAAGATCTTCGTTGGTTGGGATTGGATTGGGATGAAGAACCCCAGGTTCAATCCTCTCACTCGGAAATCTACACCAAAGCTTTGAAGGAATTGAAACACCGGGACTTGGTTTACCCTTGCACTTGCACTCGGAGCGATGTCGAACAAGCGGCCAGCGCTCCGCACCTGGAACACGAAGGTCCGGTTTATCCTGGAACCTGTGCTGCGCGGACAGCCAGGGATGCCGAATCACTGGATAGGTCATTTTCCTGGAGGTTTCGAGTTCCCCTGGGGAGCCGGCAATTTTGGGATGGTTTTCAAGGACAACAGGTGCTTAACCCTGCGGAAATGGGTGGAGATTTTGTGATCTGGAAAAACGATAACACTCCCGCTTATCAACTCGCAGTGGTAGTGGATGATGCTCGCATGGGGATAACGGAAGTTGTTCGCGGGGACGACCTGATCCCATCAACGCCACGCCAGCTAATGGTTTACCGGGCTTTTGACTGGATTTCTCCTGCCTTTTACCATGTCCCGCTGGTCATCGGGACAGATGGCCGCCGCTTGGCCAAACGGCATGGAGATACCCGGTTAGCTTCTCTACGGAATGCTGGGGTTCTGCCGGAAGCATTGATTGGGCTATTGGCTTGGTCTTGCGGTTGGATCAATTCGCCGCGAGAAATATCGGCCTCGGAGTTAGTATCCAACTTTAGTTGGAACACCATTCCCAAAAAGCCGTTTGTATTGACGGAAGATTTGCTTTCTCAGATTGGCTATTCCATGAAATAACTTGGTTTTCAGGCAGCAGCTTTGTTGATCTTTTCCTGCCAGGCTACCTGCCTCTCCAATCCTTCGTCGACCGGAGTCATTGGCCGCCAACCGGTATGTCGTTTCAGTTTTGCAGTATCTGCAAAGGTGGACCGCTGGTCCCCGGGACGCCCAGCCTCTTGGTTCACGATGGCTTTCTTGCCGATAATGTCCTCCAACTTATGGATGACATCCCAAACATTCACGGCTTCACCCCCGCCGACATTGTAGATTTCTCCTACAGGGCAATCGACCGCTGCCAGAGTTGCCTCCACGCAATCGCCGACATAGGTGTTTCCGCGGGTTTGCAAGCCATCGCCAAATACGGTCAGGGGTTCTTCTCGGAGAATTGCGTTGATGAATTTCCAATACCCCATGTCCGGGCGTTGCCGCGGCCCGTAGACGGAAAAGTAACGCAGCGAAACCATTGGCAGGCCTTGTTCTTCATGGTAAGCCCGGCAGAGATTTTCCGCGGCTAATTTCGTTACTCCGTATGGTGAAATCGGCCGAGTCGGCAGCGACTCATCACCCGAAGAAAAACGGCCATATACAGAACTGGTTGATACATTGATGAACCGCTTCAGGCTTTCTGCGTTTCGGGTCGCTTCCAGTAATCGTTGCGTGCCTTTAAGATTGCAATCGGCATACCAATCGAATTCGGTCCAACTTTTTGCCAATCCGGCCATGGCTGCCAAATGGAAAATAACCTCGGCTTCTTCTACGGCATCTTCCAGAGGATCCGAACGCAGATCTATTTCATAGAAATGGAAATTTGCATGGGATTTGAAGACCTGAAGGTTGTTATCCTTAAAGGATCGTGGGTAATAGGGAACAAAGGCGTCGATCCCAATTACTGCGTGTCCATCCTTTAAAAGACGTTCACACAAATGGGAACCAATAAATCCGGCGGCTCCTGTGACCAGGCATTTCATGAATGGCATCTCTCCATAATAGTTGCCCGCGCTTACGCGTCGGGTTAGTGTTTCTTCGCCCCGTTAAGGGGCTGGTCCGTCTGGGGTATCAGAAATGGGCGATGGATCTGATTGGTAACCGGTAAACCGGTCTGAAGATTTCAGTTCCCGGACTTGATCCCGAATGGAATCAGCCGCTTTTTCTTCCAACAACTGCCGCACGGTTTGGTCCAGCAGGGTACAGCACTCCACCAATTCCTTGACTACTGAAATGATCTGCCGATTAAAGGCAGATTGCTGCCGGGACAATACATCGATATAAGCTGTTTTGAAATTATGCAATAGCTTCTTTTTTATCTTTCTTTTTACACTTGCCAACTTTCCTTGGGTGATATCCAGATAATCATCCGGCAGTCTTTGCAATCGATCTGCCTCGGACAATTCTTGTTGGGCCAGATCAAGAATATTGGTCAAACATCCGTCCATAAGCGCCGGACGTTTTTCCACGGTCAAACGCATAGTGCTGGTATATCCTTTCGGTTCCTCCCGGCTAGCGGCTAATGGATTAACAATCAAATCCTCTGCCGGTACCGCCCGGAAGGTTACCACGTATTTTCCCCGCTTCAGAGGAATGGGAACTGATACGTTTACCGGCTTTGTCTCGCAGGGATTCACCCAGCAAGGCAATGGGGAGCAATGCGATGCAACCAAGGAAGTACCCTTCCGATTTCGAACCTCTGCCCGAACCATCCATCGCCCTTGCCCTTCGAAGGGTGCGGGTTTGCTTCCCCAGTTGCGGACTCGCACGGGGACCAAGATACTGGTTGTCCCAAAGGGAACGGTTCGTTCGGCTACTCTCCGGCGAACTTCCAGGACACATCCTTCCTCGCTCTTTTCCTGATGAAGGAGGTTTTCGACTACCTCGCCAAACGTTTCCTGCCAGCGTTCTCGAGAAAACCGCTTTCCCCTAGCCAAACACTTTTTTTGAAGTAATGGGTACAAGTAAGCATCCAGGTTTTTTATTGCTTCTTGCAATGCCCCAGCGAATTTATCTCGATTCCCATAATGTTCTTGAACGTAGTTTCTGCCGCGCTCGCCGGCCTCCTCCCACTGATTGGGATTTCCCCATAAGTCATTCAACTTCGCTTCAAAGTCGGGATAATCTCCAACAAGTGCTCCGCCTCCGCAATCCCTCAGATGCGAGGCAATCACTTCGCAATCCCGGTGAGCAATCACCGGGGTGCCTTGTTGCCAAGACTCCAAGGTTAATAAGGACAAGGATTCCTGGACAGACAGCGTCACAACTGCATCTGCATTCATCAAGAGAGCGTTCTTTTCTTCTTCGGAAACCACTCCCAGCGAAACCAACCAGGATTCTTGGGGAAGGGGATAATCACCTTCTCCGGCAAAAACGAATTTCCACCGCCCTGGATAGCACGCGTTATATCTTTTGGCATACTCCACCAAAAGCGGGACGTTCTTTTCCTCCAGCATACGGCCGCAATAGACCAGATATTTTTCGTTGACCAGATTCTTTGCTCGGCAATTGGGGGGCGGAGCCAGCCAAGTTCCCAAAACTATTGAATTGGGATGATTAAAACCAAACTCCGCTTCTGCCAGAAGTTTCTCTTGTTCCGAATGGTACAAATAACCACCCAGTCGCTGGTAAGCCTGATGCCAAATCTCCAGGCGTGCCTGAGGTTCGTCATGGAAGCAAGGAAGCAAAATGGTTTTTTCCGGACATATCCCGGCAACTTCAAATGTTTGCCTGGACAGATAGGGCCCCACGAAAATTGCAATATATTCATGAGAGCGATTATCCAAAGCCTCAATCAATTCCGGTGTATTCGGCAGCGAATTGAGAAACGCCGTTTGTACTTCCGAAGGAACCGCTCCCGTCGTTTCCTGAATCTCAGCCAGAACCGCAGGTAAATTCGCTTGGTCTCCCGGTTCCTGAGGGAAGCGAAAGATCTGAATCTTCTCCAATTCCTGTTTCTTCCAACACGTAGGTTTGCCTCGGTCGGAGGAATAAACATCCACCAAGAAACCTTTCGCAACTAATGCTGACACCACTCGCTGCAAAGACCGGTCCGCTCCACTTACGCATATCTCACTTAGCCGGCTTAAGACCACCGCAACTCTGTTTTCTTGCGGTGTATCATTATCTTCGTCCTTAGGAAATTCTCTCAGGGCGTTGTATTTGCTGGGAAAAATCTCAGTGATAATATCTGCCAGGTTTTGGAAATTGCCTGACTCAAAAGTAAATCCCCCATCCCCAATCGTCTCGGGAAGGGCGGTCCTTCGAGCTGCTACTACGGGAACTCCATGGACCATCGCTTCAACAACAGGCAAACCAAATCCTTCGTGCTCCGAAGCGGTGACAAACAAGTCCGCACTTCGGTATGCATCTTTCAGTCTTTCTTCGGACACTTTGCCCAAGAAATGGACGCGACCGGAAATGGCAAAATCCAGCGCCTTATGCCAAGCTATCTTGGCTTGCTCTTGAAAAAGGTCGCCATCATCGCCAACCACTACCAGATGAACTTCAGGGAATAAGGGAAACAGTCGATTGAGTGCATCTACCAATAAAGGGACTTGCTTATGGGGTGCTAATCGCCCTACGAACAAAAGAATGAACCGATCCTCTAAACGCAATGATTTCCGTAAGTAAGATTCTCCTTTTTGGGTGTAATCCCCATTCACCGGATAGCCGATTTGCTGAATCCGGCTGGCAATGGAAGGAATTTCTTTGAGGAGTTCCTTCCGGTTAAATCGGCTGTGCACCAAAATCTCATCGGCAAACTGGATCAATCCCTTCTTGTTATTGCTCAGCCGCAATAGTTCTTCATTGTGCTTACCCCAGAGTTCCGCGGGTGTAACTCCGTGGTAATCAATTAAGATGCGGGCCTTGGGGTTCCTAAGCGAAATTAATGGGAGATTGTCCAACAGCGGGTAGTAATGGCCGAACTCAACAATGCACAATTCGCAATTTTGCAGAAACTCCCAATGGCTGCCCAAGTTTGAGTCGACAACCAAAGTGACATGTGGTTCTACAAAAGGATGGATGTTATCCAGGGATTGAAGAAACACTCGGATTTCGGCGGAGCGTTCCTGAAAGAATTGAACTTTCTCTGCGACTTGTTGGCCGATGCCATCTCCGTGGCAAGCATTATAGCTCAGCAAAGCTACCTTCACGGTGTTTCTCCATAAACTCCGCCTGTTGATCGGATACACAAGGTAGCAATAAGGGGAAATTCGGGCAATCCCTTTAACTTCCTGTTTCCAGGTTGGTGCCCGATTCATGGGAGTTCAAGGAAGAGGGTGTCATATTCCTGACACCCATATGACCGAATTTATTTCGCCATCATTACGGCTAAACATAGGCAAGGGTAATTTTTGACCGAGGAATACAGCCGCAGGCGGATTTGATATTTGCCGGTGCGGGCGGGCCGGTAAGTAACAATAGCATCGGCAGCTGTCAGTACATCCTTGGCAACGATATTTCCTGCCGGATCGAGAACTTGAATGTCTAGGTCTTTCGTGTCGGCATCCCCAGCTGCCAGAAAACGGTAGGATCGGCCGGCTCTTAGTGTGATATTGAAGAGCGGCACCCAGTTTTGTCGGCCCTGCTTAATCCATCCGCCACCAACCGAGAAGCTGTCATCGGACAGTTTATACCCGGCTTTATTGCCGGCATTGATAAGCTTGACCAATCGTATGGTTGCTTCGGTTAGATACTTGCCTTGCTGAGCATTCGCGAACTTTGCATTCGAGCCAACAAACACCAGAGCAATCGAGGCCATCCACAACAACTTTACCAAAGGAAAAAAATGGTTTCGCATTGGATCCTCCGCAGTAGGGAACCGATCCCGGAAAGTTCATCTTTCGAAACGGAAATCGGACGGCAACAGGATAAGCAAATTTAGTAATTAAGGCAATTCATTAGAGGGAAAAATAACAAAGAGAATGAAGACTATCGTCTCAATTTCCAGTCATAGCGTTTGTAAGTCTGCCGTTATATTTTTGATTCTGATAATGCCGTATCCTTGTTCTAATTTCGAACACAAAACATTTTGTCAGATCAAATGAAAACCTAGGCTTGCGAAGTTTGTGCTTCCCGGCGAACCATGGTTATAAACATACAGTCCGGCAATTCCGTCTGACCTAGATGGCGATACATGTTGATTAACTGAGCCGTTGTATATTGCGCATGAGTACAAACATGCATCAAGACATCGCACCTCTTGGTTCCATGGCGTTTTCCAATCCCGGAGCTAGTACTGACTTTGAAAACGGAATCCTCCAGGGATTTATCGGTCAGTTCCGCAAGATATTGGTTCCATCTTTGAGCGAGTTCATCCCACCTGCTGATCAGTTCCTCCAAGGTAGCCATGGCTCCCTCTCCTTGTTGATTCCCAGGGAGTTCTCCAGGAACATCCCCCGGCACCAGTGGTTCTTCATTACCCAATAGTGCTTCCAACCACACATATTCGGCGGCGAACAGATGAGTTAATGTCTTCCACACAGAACCTTGTCCAATGGGAAATGATTGTTGAAGCTGTTCCTTGGAAAGATGCTTGGCGATGTGAATAAGTTTCTCATTTACCCATGCCCGGTGGGCATGCAGACGTCGGATAAGATCACAGGGGGTCATTGGCATCCTCATATCCTGAATTAGATCGCAGTCCAGAATGAAACCGCACAAACAAAGCTGATTTTACAAAAACTCTTTCCTATTTAATTTAGATCTCCCAATAACTTACATCACCGACTCTCCCCGAAACCAATCCCCCTTTTTCTCTTCTCCTGTGTTGGTTATATTCCCAAAAGAGACAAGATTACGACACTGGATACACCCACTTATGAAACCACTAACTTTTGAATTTGACGTAGTCGTTGTCGGCGCCGGCCATGCAGGAACGGAAGCAGCATTGGCTTCCGCCCGGATGGGAATGCGAACTGCCTTATTGACCATGAGTGCGGATACGGTTGCGGCAATGAGTTGCAATCCGGCCATCGGCGGCGTGGCAAAAGGACAAATTGTCCGGGAGATTGACGCTTTAGGTGGAGAAATGGGCAAGGTGATTTATGCTACCGGTATCCAATTCCGCATGCTCAACCGCGGCAAAGGACCGGCGATGCACTCCCCCAGGGCCCAGGCGGACAAGAAAGCCTACCAATTTGAAATGAAACGCCGGGTGGAGGCTCAGGATGGATTAACGCTGCGTCAGGAGTTGGTGGAAAACATTCTGATAGAGGAGACCGGGGAGCAGAATGGCAAATCCAGGCGGGTTGGGGGTGTTTTAACTAGTGGCAATGTCCTTTACAAAGCCCCCACTGTGATTTTAACCACCGGCACTTTTCTCAAAGCCTTAATGCATATGGGAGAAAGCAAAACTCATGGAGGAAGAGCGGGAGATTCTTCGGCGGAAACGTTGAGCGACAGTCTCACTTCCTCCGGATTTGAATTAGCTCGGTTCAAGACCGGAACTCCTTGTCGCTTAAATGGACGCACCATTGATTTTGCCCAGCTGGACCCTCAGCCCGGAGATGAAGAACCGACGCCCTTTAGTTTTTCGACCGAGGCGATTGGGTATCCGCAGATGATGTGCCATATTACCTATACCAACGAGGCGGTCCACGACATCATTCGGGCGAATTTGCATCGCGCTCCCATGTATTCCGGGCAGATCTGCAGCCGTGGCCCGCGCTATTGTCCTTCTATTGAAGACAAGGTCGTTCGCTTTGCAGACAAAGGGCAGCATCAGATATTCCTGGAACCGGAAGGCCGCAACACCCTGGAGTATTATTGCAATGGTATTAGCACCAGCCTTCCCAACGATGTTCAACAAGCGATGCTGCAAAAAATACCGGGATTGGAGAACGCAGAGGTAATGCGGTGGGGTTATGCCGTGGAATACGACTACGCCCCGCCTACCCAGCTTCACCCGACTTTGGAGACGAAGAAAATAGACGGACTTTTTTTTGCGGGACAGATAAATGGGACAACCGGATATGAGGAAGCTGCGGCGCAAGGCCTGATGGCAGGGGTAAATGCGGCTCTCAAGCTTCGCGGAGAAGCTGGGCTGGTTTTAGATCGCAGTCAAGCATATATTGGGGTCCTCATTGATGACCTGGTAACCAAGGGAGTCGATGAGCCGTACCGAATGTTTACCTCGCGAGCGGAATATCGCCTGCTGCTTCGCCACGACAATGCCGACCGGCGTCTGACCCCAATCGGGCGGCGAGCCGGGTTGGTAAATCAAGAAGACTGGCAACGCTATCAAAAAAAAGAAGAAGGCATTGCCGAACTCTCCAACCTCCTTGCCGAGAAACGCAATGGCAAAGATAGTTTGGAAAAATGGTTGAAGCGAACAGAAATTAGTTGGGCCGATTTGACCGAGATGGCACCGGAGTTGAAAGAATCCGGCTTCCCCAGGCCAGTGATTGAGCAGGTGGTATTGGAGGCAAAATATTCCGGTTACATTAATCGCCAAGCGGCACAAGTGGAGCGCTTTCACAAAATGGAATCAAAGACGATACCGCCGCATTTCGATTACTTGGCTATTCCTCAGCTTCGCTTTGAAGCCAAGGAGAAGTTAAGTAAGATTCGGCCCGGAAATCTTGGTCAAGCGGGCAGGATTAGCGGCATAAGTCCTTCGGATTTAGCGGTAGTGATGATTTATCTGGAAGGAAGAAACAAAGATTGATTTTCAACTAGGGTTAATGATAAAGAAAAGTAAAAATTTCCGGAAATGACAATTATTCAGATCAGAGAGATTCCGCAAACAGCGGATTTCGGAAGAAATGGGAGAAAACATCAAGCTGAGTAGTCTCAGTAATCCGATAAGAATTAGGGAAACGCAAAAGAAAGATTGTTTCGGAAACAATTGACGGCTTGAAGGGATTAAGTAAATATATTTAAATGTTAAAGTATTAACAATTAGAAAAGGTGATGGTGCTATTGAAATAAGGTTTTCCGGGTAAACGAGTTACAGCAACAGCTTGGCGATATTTGCGTTGACTTGATCAATAAGGAAGTTATAATTAGAATTATAAGCAAAATCGGTTCCAATCTTCAGCATTTTTGAGGGATTCACTTCAGAAATTGTACAACCCAAGACCTTTTCCCCTTCGCTGGAGCTTTTTCAAGATTGGAATTGGCTAGATCCCGATGGAAGGCATTTCGTTAATCACGGAGGATTGTGGTCTGCATAGTCGGATAACGGGACCGTCTTGCGGGCTAGGCTCAAGGGGCTGGCAAAAGCCAGTAAGGGGTGGATGTACCCATGAAAACCGTTTTTACGACCGGCGAAGCCGCCAAAATTTGCAAGGTCAGTCAGCAAACCATTATCCGTTGTTTTGACAACGGGCAGTTGAAGGGATTCCGCGTGCCGGGTTCCCGCTTTCGACGCATCCCTCGGGATATGCTGTACAAGTTCATGAAGGACAACGGCATTCCTACCGATGCTTTGGAAAGCGGCCGACGCAAAGTGTTGTTGGTAGACGATGATATTGAACTGGTCGAACTCATGACCAAGGTTCTTGAAGAAGATGGCCGTTTCGAAGTCCGCGTGGCCACCACTGGTTTTGACGCCGGCATGATGGTCAAGGAATATCGGCCGGACATCATTGTCCTGGACGTTATGCTTCCGGATATCAACGGTAAAGAAGTTTGCCTGCGAGTTCGGGACGACTCCAACCTGGAAGATGTCCGCATCATCTGCATCAGCGGTATGATCGAAGAGGACAAGGTCCAGGAATTGCGTCTGGCAGGTGCCGACGACTTTATGCACAAACCCTTCGATATTGAAGAACTCATCGATCGGATGTGTTCACTCCTCGAAATTGAAACCGTCCCCACCTCCGCCTAACCGGCCAGCAGGTGGTCTCGAGTATCCGAAAAGCAGAGGTAAGCAATTTACCTCTGCATGAGGATATTTTTTGTTATCCCCTGCAGATGGTGGTTTTCTCATCATGACCAACGGATTGGGTGAAGCTGCTGCACGGTTGACCTGGCTCTCTCCCAGTGCTTCTTCCTTGGCTACCCTTGCTCGGGTTAGCCCTTGGGAAGCATGGCCGGAAATTTGCCATGATCCTGGAGCGTTGTTGCTTTTGGTCCGTTATGGATGGGATTCGGAAGCCACCGGTAAGCTCAAGCCTTTTCGCAAGCAATTCAAAGACAGGGAAGTGATTCAAGCTGCTTTGTCTCACCTTTCCAGCAATACAAACGACCATTCCGGATTTGTCGCATGGTCCGATCCTTTGGTGCAAACCCTTTATCAAAGAGCTATCAGTGTTGCCCGGCTTTCCCATCATTTGGCAGTGAAAACTCGGCAATGCGACCCGGATCAAGCTTGGCTGGCAGGACTCCTTGCTCCACTGGGTTGGCTCTGTGTTGCAAGTGTCGAACCGGAAAGAACCCAGGATTGCTTTCGTCAGTGCCAAGATGCCCGCGATTCTTCTTTGGTTCAGCGAGAACGTTTTGGATTGGAAACGGCTGCCATTGCCAGGCGACTCAATCAGATTTGGGAACTTCCCCCGTGGTTGGCAACCATCACCGGACATTTATCTTTGCCCCGAGAAACCCTTCGAGAACTTGGAGGAGATGAAGATTTATTATTGATCGTCCAGCTGGTTCTAAGCCTAGCCGAACGGAATAATCTAGGGCTTTACCTGCGAACAAGCATTTCCCCCGAGGAAATTCAGGACCACCTGAATCTGGACCGTTCTCAGATACAGCAATGGTTCGAAGAGTTCTACTGCTTCGGCCAAAACCTGGATTTCACTTGGGAAGATCCTCATAAACAATCTTTGTTGCCCGAGTTGCTCCAACTCGCCTTACAAAATCGCCAACTCCGCAGTTTCTCCCAAGTAGAACGATTACAGCAAAATGTGGATGTCATCCAGGAACGATTTCATGACCAACTTCGCAGGGAAGAAAATCATCTGCGTGATCGAAAATTAACTGCACTTGCGGAATTCGCTGCTGGTGCTGCTCACGAAATCAATAATCCCTTGGCGGTAATCTCCGGCCAGGCCCAATATCTCCTTAGCCTGGAAACAGAGGAAGAAAAGCAAAGCAAGCTACAAAAAATCATCGGTCAGACGCATCGAGTGCACCAGATTCTGACGGACCTGATGCATTTTGCTCGCCCTTCAGAACCCAAAAAGCAGTTGCTGGATGTGGATGCCCTAATCCGCGAGGTAGCTCTTACCTTGCAACCGATTGCAAGTGAAAAGAAAGTAGAACTTCGCTGCCCGGAATTGAAGGAAAGTATCAACTTGTATGCCGACCACTCCCAGATTTTCCGGACCCTCCTCTGTTTGCTGCAAAATGGAATCGAAGCGGCACCGGAGGAAGGTTTTGCGGGCATTTCTGTTGAATTGCAGGACGAAGAAATCCTTTTTGTCGTCGAAGACAATGGCCGCGGCCCCAACATTAGTGACCGGGACTTAATTTTCGATCCATTCTTTTCCGGCCGCCTTGCCGGACGAGGCCGGGGGCTGGGATTACCCACCGCCTGGCGATTGGCCCAGTTACATTCAGGGGACGTCTACTGGGAACCCCGAGAATCTGGCCCGACGCGTTTCGTCCTCAAACTGCCCCTAAACAATCTCGCCACCGTTCCGGTGAATCCCACTTCCCTAAACGGCAAACCGCTTTCAGCCTCCGCTTGATTGGTAGCAGGAATCCCAGAACACTGAAAACTGAAAACTGAAAAAAAGATTGCCCTTCCCCAACCTTCCCGCTTTTGTTACAACCCCGCCCCCTGCACATAGTCCAGTCGGAAGGGATGGATCCCATGCGTATTCTTTTTCAACGCAAACAGGTATTTTGGGTTGTTTGGCTGACAAGTCTTGGCTTGATTGCCGGGATTGGGTGGTTGCCTTGCCCCGCCCAGCAGATCCATCGCAATCCTTTCGAGTCGGAGGAACTAAGCTGGCGGAAAACAGGAGGAGATGTGGAGTTTGTGGAAAAAGTCCACAGAAGATCCGCAAAAGGAGCCCGGAATGGTCAGCGTTCCGAGTACCTGCAAATCGAGGCAAAACAGGGAAGTAAGATCCTCTACCAATATCCCTTGGGCCGGGCCCCAATCAGCGAAGAATTAAATGTCGGTCTGTGGATCAAAGCAAACCGCCCGGGCATTCAGGTGCTGGCTCGGGTCGTCCTTCCCAATCAAAGAGATCCCAAAAGTTTGGATGATCGGCTGACCACCTACATTCGCGGTGATTCGTACCGTTTGGTGGGCCGCTGGCAGCGCTTGGAATTAAACCGACCGATGGTACTTGCTCGCCAACAACAGCAGATGATGCAATCCCAGTTGAAAAAGGCCATCAACTTTAAAGATGCTTACATCGATCGCATTGTGCTGAATGTCTATGGTGGGCCGGGGAAAACAGAAGTCTGGATCGATGACCTGGAAGCTGGTCCCATTTATTTTGACCGGCCGGAAATCGCCCAACCGAAAAAGCGAGAAACACCCGGCACCCCAACCACCAATACCTTGGAGCAAAGACGGGCAGCAACGGTGGAATTCAATTCTTCACAGTTGCTCGTCTCCGGCAAGCGTTATTTTATTCGGGGCATTCGTTACACCGACACGCCACTCCCGGTTTTACGAAATGCCGGTATCAACACCATCTGGTTCCCAGAGAATACTTCACCCGCTATTCTCCGCGAAGCTGCTGACCAAGGTTTTTGGCTGGTCCCGAATTTGGGAGGCGGAAAAAACAATCAGCACCTGGTTTCCCGAAACCTCCTTGCCCAAAAGGTGAGCCGTTTTCCGGAAGATAATTCCGTCTTGTTTTGGAACATGGGCAATTCCTTGGCCTATGAACAAACCAGTCGGGTTGCCCGGAACGTCCAAGTCGTAAAAGCGGTGGACTTGGGCCGTCCCGTCGGCGGGGATGTATGGGATGGATTCCTATCGTACTCGCGAAACATGGACTTAGTGGGCGTTCACCGCTGGCCGTTGATGACGGGATTGGATCTGGTCAGCTATCGTCAATGGCTGGTCCAACGCCGCCGCTTGTGCCATCCCGGAACCTTTATGTGGACTTGGGTGCAGACGCACACTCCGGATTTCTTTACCAAGCTGCTTTACAATCAGGATGCGAACCAGGAGTTTGAATTCCCCGTCGGCCCACAACCGGCTCAAGTCCGCTTGCTGACTTATGCGGCCGTTGGGGCAGGGTATCGCGGATTAGGCTATTGGTCGGATCGATTTCTGGCGGATACTCACCAAGGAAGAGACCGTTTGTTGACGGTGGCTCTGCTCAACAAAGAATTGGAAATGCTTGAGCCCCTTTTAGTGACAATTGATGACCCACCGGCCTGGGTGCCGACATCGGCTGCCGAGGTCAATGCCGCCGTTTTCCGCACGGCGAAGGGGGTTTTAGTGCTCCCCATGTGGCTGGGGACCTACGCCCAATTCGTTCCGGGACAATCGGCTGCCACAAAATTGGAAATTATCGTCCCTCAAGTTCCCGGCGGCACTCAAGCTTGGGAGGTAACTCCCGGCGAAGTCCGTGCCCTGAAGACTAAACGAGTAGTTGGAGGAACCAAGGTTACCCTTCCCGAGTTTGGCTTGACCTCTGCCATAGTCTTTACCAGCGATACCAATCTGATCGTCCGTTTTCAGGAGCATGCCCGAGTGGTACGCCAACTTGCCGCCCAATGGACTTACGAACAAGCCATCCAAGAAATCCAAAAGGTAGTCAAAGTACAACAGGAACTGGAGGCGATGGGTCAAGCAATTCCGCAATCGAACAACCTCCTTTCCCAAGCGCAACGACGGCTGCAATTGGCGAAATCGCATTGGGATAATCGTTTGTTTGGAGCTTCTTATCGGGAATCTCAGCGGGCCCTTCGCCCCATTCGAGTGTTGATGCGTTCTCAATGGGATCGTGCCACGGCAAAACTGGAATCCCCGGTCATCATTCCTTATGGAGTTAGTTACTACACCCTTCCAAGCTTCTGGAATATGATCGAAGAGATTCGTTTAACCAGCCCCGGGGCTAATGTTCTCCCCGGCGGTAGCTTTGAAAGTGGTTCCGGACAGGCTCTCTCGGGGTGGTATCCGCAACGAATAACCCTGGACAATGTGGACATGAAAGTTGAAGTGGTACCGAACCGGGCAAAATCCTCACTCCGTGCCAAAGAAGGAACCGCCTGTGGCATGTTAAAGATCCAGCCGAAAAACAAAGAGGCACAGATCAGAGCTCTGGAGCGAACTTACCTGGCATTGCACAGCCCGCAAGTGCAATTGCAGCCAGGGTCCTTAGTCCAAATCAGCGGTTGGCTTCTCATTCCTGAAAACATCCAGGCATCCGTGGATGGAGTTCTCTTTTACGACAGTATTGGCGGAGAACCGTTGTCCATACGCCTCACCGAGAAAACCAGTGGACCAGTCCAATCATCCGCCAATAAAGAAGAAGACAAAAAGGAACCGGAAGTGGTTGTGTGGAAGAAGTTTTCCCTCTATCGCCGGGTTCCCAGCCATGGCAGCGTGCGCGTTACCATTGCCATCAGTGGCATTGGAACCGTTTACTTTGATGACCTTCGCATTCAACCTTTGCAATCGGGTGTTCGTCAGGAAAACACAGTCCTTCGACCCCGCAACCAATAGCCGCCCCTCGAATCCTTCCCAAGCTTTCAATTCCTGCTTGCTTGTTGCGATGCCGGATTTACAATAGGCATCTCGCCCCGGATAATTTCCCCACCCAAGCGTGAGTTCCTCAATGCATTTGCTCGACTTCATAGTACTTGTTGGATATTTCCTGGTTCTGATTGCCATCGGGATTTGGACTTCCCGCCACATTCGCAAGCAGGAAGATTTCTTTATGGGAAATCGTTCCTTCGGAAAATTGCTCCAGACCTTCGCCGCCTTTGGAGCCGGCACCGGTCCCAGTGACCCAGTGACCACCGGGAGAACCACCTTCACCAGCGGACTCAGCGGCATGTGGAGTGTCATGTATTGGTTGTTTGTAACCCCGTTCTATTGGATTACCGGGGTTTGGTATCGGCGGATGCGGCATCTGACGTTGGGCGATTGGTTTGTCGAACGCTACCAATCTAAGGCAATGGGAGCGGGGTATTGCATCTTCGGATTGCTGTTTTTCATGGTCTATGGATCCATGTTCTTTTCTGCTATCGCCAAAGTAGCAGCACCCCTGGTAGAGACGGATGTGGTGGTGTTGTTTGGACAGCAGATACAAATTGAATATGTCCTGGTCCCCATCATTGCCGTGGTGGTCATTGGCTATGGAATCGCCGGAGGATTGGAGGCGGCTTATTATACCGACCTTATTCAGGGGATCTGCATCATTCTGCTGTCAATCATTTTGATTCCGATTGGGCTGAATGCTCTGGTCGAGAAATTTGGTGACCCCAGCACTCAAGGAATCATGTCCGGTTTTAAGATAATGCATGAACGCCTGCCTCCCGAGCACTTTACCGTGGTGGGATCTACCAGTACCAGCGAGTTTCCTTGGTATCGAATCTTGGCGGTGGTCATTATTAACCTGGTAGGAATCGTGGTGCAGCCGCACTTTATTGCTACCGGCGGAGGATCGGCTAAAACTGAAACCAGCGCCCGGATCGGCTTGGTGACCGGTAATTTCCTCAAACGGTTTTGTACCGTGGGCTGGGTATTGACTGCCCTTATCGCCTTGACCCTATTTGGTGACCAGACAGAACTCATAGACGACCCGGGGAGAACCTGGGGAGTTGCGTCGCGGGAACTACTTGGGCCAGGATTACGGGGATTGATGCTGGCTTGTTTATTGGCTGCTTTGATGAGCAGTGTGGACGCTTATATGGTGGTCGGGTCCGGGCTTGTTGTGCGAAATATTTACGCTCCTTATGTCGACCCGAACGCTTCGGAAAAACACTACGTGATGGTAGGTCGAATCACAGGGGCAATCGTAGTTCTGGGTGCAGTCATTGTGTCTCTAACTATCATGGACCTCTTTCTACAACAGCAACTGACTTGGGTGTTCGGAGTCTTGTTTGCCGCTCCGTTTTGGATCGGCATGTATTGGCGGCGGGCAACCACCGCTGCCGCTTGGATCACGGTGGCGTACTGCGCCTTCATTTTCTTCTTGATTCCATTTTTCGCACCCATCGTTTACCCGGACTTGCGCACCAACGAAACCTATCTGACACAGAACCAGTTGATCAAAACCACCACGATTCGCCCCGCCGCTCAATCGGATGTAGAAAAAAGAGCCAAACAGATCGCCTTGTGGGATGAAGCCCGGCAAAAGATTTCCCAATTACCCGAAAGCGAGCAAAAAACAGCTTTGCAAGCGTTGGGAAATCGTCCGGAGGTCCTTAAGAAGGGAGATTCTTTGGCAGACCATCAACTGTCCGGGGGCCAGAGTATTTTTTGGGGCGATGGAGTAAAACCGGTGGATGAGAATGGCAATGTCCTTACCGATGTAAAACCGGTACCCGTGGGAACTCCGGAAAAAATCGACGAAAAAACCACCCAAGTCCGCTTGGAGTATCCGGAAAATGTCCGATTGATGGGGATGGGGAGTTTCAAGTTGGACTTTCTCCTGTACCAATGGGCGGGTGTGGATTTGGAATCAAAATCCAATGGATTGCTGGCGACCCTGGAACTCCCGCCGAAGATTGTGGCTCCGTTTTTGGTAATGATTTTCTTCAGTTTGATCACCCCGCGCAATAAGAAAGATGGACTGGACAAATACTACGTCAAAATGAACACTCCGGTGGATCCGGATCATGAAAAGGATCAACAAAACCTGGAAGAAGCCTACGCGAATCCGGATGCCTACAAACACAACAAGATCTGGCCGAATTCCAGTTGGGAGATCAACAAACCGTCGGCAACCGATGTGATCGGCTTTGTGATTTGCTTTGCCCTTTGCTTTGGAATAATTGGCTTCGCGGTTTGGGTTGCCAATCTGGGGAGTTAGTAAATTAATTAGGGAGTATTGGGAGAACGTATTACGGGGAAAATTTCTGTGCAGGCAGCAACTTGAGAATTATAGGAAACACGAATGTTTGGTAGCCGAGGAGAAATAGTCTGGTAGAATCCGAACTTTTTTACCGGTGGAGGCTCGAGGGACCAAGACGCCTATCAGGGCTATGGGATTTTAATGCCTTTCTATTTGGTCCGCCCCATTCACACTTTTGGCTGGGGAGAATCGCCGGATTCTGCATGGGCCATCCCGCTACGCAAGGATAAACAATTCCTGTATCGGGTTTACATCAGCGACTGGTGTATTCCCATGGCCATGTTGTGCGGTCTGGCTTCTGTTCTTTTGCTCTGCGCAGGGACAATAATTGCGGTCATTTTTTCCGTCGTTTGTTTTATTCTCTTTATCCTCTCCATTGTTGGCTTGGTGTATCTGAAGGCAACTAACAAAGGCAGAGACCGAGACCTCCGCTTAGTTCTGGGACGGCACATCTGGGGTACCAGCGATCCGGCAACTTGGCACAAACGACTCCTAAAGATGGTTCTTCATCCCCGGCAATCATTCGGAGTCGACAGTTTCGCCCAACTGGCTCAGATCAAATTTCAAGAAGGCAAGTGGGCCGAAGCCATGTGGGCGGCCCGGTTGTGCGTTGCCTTAGAACACCGCCAATTCGGAGAAGACATGACTGATGAGATCCTTTATCACCCCAAAGTGCAACGGCGGCTGCAACGGGTGAGAAAAAATCCGAAAGGAGAGTGGGAAAAGGCGTTCGGACAAAAGGTCTTGCTGAATAACTATGTCCTGGGAGATGTACACGGGGAAATTTTTGAGGTGAAAGGGAATTAGCCTAATATAAAAGAGGATCAGAAAATGGTTTGTACGATCAAACACCATCACCTTTGATAGTTAATTGCATTCAACTTGATTTATTTAAATATGATAAATGTATGGATTTGGTTTTGGTGATTCTTCAACATAGAGGTTCAAGCAACAATCGTGACTGCCGGAAATATTATCCTCCTCCTTAAGGTGGCGGTTATTGCCGTCACACTTCTTTTGATCTGCTCATTAATCGCTATCTCACGAGGAAACAAACGCCTTCATGGCAGGATAAACATTGTAGTGTTTATCCTTACCATCAGCGCCCTGGTTGGATTGGAGGTTGTCGCACGCCTAATAAGCCCGACAATTTTCAATGAGCATTTCACGCAAACCGATACCTGGACCGAGTTGTATGTTCACCTTGCCTTTTCGGTTCCTTCGGCCATAGTGTTGCCTATTATGTTATTTAGTGGGCTCAAACACTACCGCACCGGGCATATCTGGCTGGGATTCATTTTCCTTGGATTGTGGACGGGGACTTTGATTACCGGAGTATTCTTTCTCCCGCATTAGATTCACTACGAAATATCCATTTTCCTTTTATTTCGCTCCCAACTCCCGGGCAAATGCTTGGGCGCTCAATTCCATTCCGGTGGCAAATCTCGTTAGCTCATTCCAGGATAAGGATCTCCCGGGATTAAATATTTTTTGCTGCAGGAAATCTCCTACTTTGGTGTTGCCGACGTAAACGACGGTTTTCGGGTCCGCTCCCTCATAAACTTCCCGGGCGATAGCTTCGTGCAACTGGGAGGCAAATAATTCTCCCATCATGTAATTGTGGTAATAAACGGGGGCACTGATAATGTGGATCTTACTGGCGTAGTCCGGTGCACTTCGGTTCTCCGGTCGCTTCAGACGTTGGTACTTCTCCACCAAATCCCACCACAGCTTGTTAAGATCCTGATCCGGGTTTTCGTACATGCTCTTTTCAAACCGCAGCATTACCTGGCACCAGCGCGAGAAAATCAGGAGCTTGAAGCGATTCATTTTCTCGGCGGTTTCGTCGAATTCCTTGGGATTGGTAATCTTCACTCCCATCTTCTCCAGCCAGGCTCGCCGCTTGGACAGCTTCTCGAACATCATGGCAATGCCTTCGGTCGTCAGGATATGCGAATCCTGGCGGAGCACATAAGGGAGCTTTTCGGGGATATTGATGCTGCTATAAACGGCGTGACCAAACTCGTGGAGCATGGTCGACATCCATCGTTCGTTCGGTTCGATGTTGGCCAGCACACGCACATCTGTTCCATCGCGAGTAATATCAATACAAAAGGCGTGCGGGTTTTTTCCCTTCTTCGGCAGGAAATCGCCACCACTCTTTTTGATGACCAGATCAATTGGTAAGCCGATTCCCTTATAAAAATCCCGGCAGAGCTTGACGAAATCTGCGTTCTGATAAATCTTGTCCAAATCCGTGGCAAAGACACTGGGCACTTCTTGAAAAAAGGGATCGTGGTAATGCCAGGGCATCAAGTTTTCCAGTTTGACGTTGTACATCGCCGATAACTCGATATCCATCTCGACCTTGGCCTTTCGAAATGGCTCCCGCGTTAGTTCGTCGAGTTCATCAAACAGCTTGATGAGATCCTTGCCGTTCTGTTCGTTAAGCTCCAATTGCATGACATGGTAATTGGCAAATCCTAGTTCCTTGGCTGCTTGATTTCGCAGCTTTACCAACTCCAGCAGTTCCTTCTCTACCACATTGCCGACATCCTTACTGGCCAAGTAGGCTTCCTTCCTTTTTTCGCTCAGCTTTGAAGTCCGCAGGATGCGGCGAATTTCGCCGTCGGTCAATTCCTTGCCATCCACCTTGGCCCGAAAGGTACTCCACTTGCGCTCGATGGAATTGGCTAGCGCAGTGATCTTCTTTAACAGCTCCGGTTCGACCTGTTTTCCCAGGTAGCTTAAGTAAATAACTTCAATGGCACGCTGGACAATGGGATCATCAATCTCGCCGCTTGCTTTTAGCTTTTTGACTTTCTGAAATGCTTCCTTGTCGGACAGAACGGCGTTGATCTTGTTTTCCGCTTCTTCTTTCTTCTCGAAGTGTTCTTCCTTGCCGGTCATGTTGGCATTCCACCAAGCCCGCCCCGAAGCAATCTCCAGCGGCTTTATCTTTTGCGTGTATTCCTCGACGAACTTTTTCGCTTCCTCGGTAACCTTCTCGCTCGCAGATATGTTTCCAGTAATAGTCATTAAAATTATCCCCATCATGGGCACAAGGAATGAGTAACGACAGGCATTCATTAGGTACGCTCCGTGGTTGGTCGAAAGGTTGCTACTCAGAAATTTTTGCACGGAATGGAGAAGCCTGCAACCAGGATATGGAAGGGAAGGGAAATCTTGCGAAGGGTACCAGCTGGACAGCCATTGAAGCAACTTCCGGGGGAAATTCGAAATCCGAAACGTATTCAAAACCAAAATTCAAATTCAGTAGTTCCAAATTTTTGATTTTAACGGCCCTGAAAAAGCCAAACCAACCAGCCCAGGGCAGAGCGATGCGGCGATAGCCGCAGAGCGTCCCTCTGGGTAAAAACTGAAATTACCAAAACCGCGCTGTTCCTGTTTTAATCATTTGGATTTGGAATTTTGAATTTGTTTTGGATTTCGGATTTCGGATTCTCTAATGCTTGGGAGTAACAATCACGGATAGCAGATTCACCTCGGGCTCACTCAGATCCGCCAGTTGCGGTTCATTGGTTACTGCAATTGCTTCGTTCCCGGCTGAATCAATCGCTCGGATTCGTAAGTGAACATAAACCGGCAGTCCGGGAGGTAATTCCCAAGAATAGCGGCCGTGGTTGGGCAGACTGGTTTGAATGGATTGCCAGGGGCCATTTTGATGCTCGGCCCATTCCAAAGCGATCGGATTTGTTGCCAGATTTCGGTCTTTGGCTTCCCAAGTGATTAGCAAGGAGTTTTTCTTCTGCGAGTCCGGCACTGGTCGATAAAGGACAGCTTCGGGGGCGGTCAGGTCCACCTCGATCCGCATTTGGGGAACTTCACCGGATTGCGGGGCTGGTTTTCCAAGGCCGGCACGGTTTTTGGCGACTAGGGACAATCCATAAACACCTTCCCCGGGTAGCTCCACCATGCGTTTGTATTTGCCGTCCCGCATAGCGGGATTCACTTCGGGGTCTTCGGCCCATAACTGCCAGGTTTGACCGTCATCCCGTGTCATCCACAATTCAATTTTGCCGATGCCGGATGGACCCACCTTGTTTAATCCATATTCAAGCGTCATCACCGTCTTATTAACGATTTGGACTGGCGGAAGAGGTTTTCGCTTGGGAAAAGCAACCGCCTGTTTCGGAAAGCTTGGCTTTCTAACGGTGGAGTTTGTGCTGGCAACCGGCTCCTGAGTGATATTCGTTTGAATTGACTTTACCGATTGCGGCCCTTTGCCGTCGCTTTCCCAAGATGTTACCTTTTTCGGCGGCGGAGCTAACTCCGGTTCATTTGGAAACCCCTCTTGCGCTTCGGGAAGTTGCAGATTCTCTTGAAAGTCGATTTGATTTTTGCCGAGATCGGGATTTTTGCTGATCACTGGGTTTCTATTTTGCCGAGTGTCCACCGGAATAATGTTGGGCTCCTTCTGAGCAACCGTTTTATTCTCGAAGGATCCGGATACCATCTTTTCTACAAACGATAGGTTTCGAGCCAGGTCCTGCAATTCCAAACGGAAAACCAAAGGGCTGGGATCATTCACACGCACGGTTGCCTCACCCCGGGGCATTGGCCGGACCGGCACTTCAACCCATGGATTGATTCCTTTGGCCGGCCGGTATTTTAACTTCATGGTCCGAGTATCCGGATACGTTTCCTGGATCTCCCAGCGGACCAATACCTCATTTCCTTGCCGTTCGGCAGAGGTCAAGCGGACGATGGGTTGTTCGGTGTCGACCAAAACTTTTAGGTCCGGGGGGCCGCGCATGATGTTTTCCGGCTCTTGTTTCCCTTGATTGTTTACGATGGCGATGCGAAACCAATAGAGGCCATCCGCCTGTGCTCGGAAAATAAAGCCCTTCTTATCCGGAGAAACCACCGATTCCTGCCGCGAGGAGTTG
>CAZPPD010000003.1:0-24393 GCA_964588185.1 uncultured Alcaligenaceae bacterium
GCTGCTGTTGAATGATAACCTGTTTTTCCCCAAGTGCGGTCAAAACATTGTTCAGGGCATCGATCCCTTGCGAGATTTGGCTCAGCGAAGTTTCCACCGAAGCGGCGATCTGTTGCATGGAAGTGGCTGCTTGCTGATAAAGCTGTTGGTTATGGCTGGTCTGTTCGGATATCTGCTTTTCCAAGCCTTGGGAAACGGTGCGAGAGTTTGCCTCCACTGCCGTCGCCGTCTGCTGCAAGCTGGCCGCGATTTGCTGAAAAGCTTGTTGGCTCGACCCTGTCAAATTGGCCAACGATTGCTCCAAGCTCCGGACTGCTCGGTTGCTGTCCGCTTCGATGTTATGTTGATGATCTTGGGCTCGCTGTTCCAGTTTCTGGGCATGATTGTGCAGGTGTTCGGCCAGTGAGGAAAACTCCTTGGATTGATCGCGGTAAACCGAGTTCCATCCTTTTACCACCTGTTGCGACAAGGATTGTCCCGTAGCATCCAACTTCTTCAGGTTGGCATCCATTTCCATTTCCAACTTTCGGGAGCGGGTTTCCAGTTCCGCTAAATGGGGAGCCATGGCAGAGGTAATGGCGGTGCGAATGACTTCGGCATAATTTTCATCCGATTGATCGTCCCCACGTTGTTCGTCCAAGCGGCGGATTAAGTTTTCGTTGCAGTATTCATCCACCCAGTTGATCAGATCCTCTTCGGCTTTCTGCAAGCTGCTGGTGGGGAACATAACAAAGATACTCATCACCAGCGCGATCAGCGTGGTATCAAAAGCGGTGGCCAACCCGCCGGTAACGGAATTCAATGATTCCTTGAGTGCGGACAGATCTTGTGCTTTGCCGAGCGACCCGGAGAACCCCCCCACCGCATCGCTAATCCCAATGACAGTGCCGATAAAACCCAAAATCGGAATGGCCCATAAGAACACCTTTACCAGGGAGTAACTGGAAGTCACTGCGTTGGCATCAATATCGGATTGGGATGACAAAACGCTCGCCACCTCCGCACTGTTGCGGCGCACGCGGAAGTGCTCCAACCCCCGCAGCACCCGGTTGACCAGAAAACTTTGTCCCGGGTCTACCGGCAATCCCTGAACGTGTAGAGCGAATTTGTCCAGGTTTTCCGGATTTATGGTTTCGCCCAACTCGGTGGGGAGCAAATCCATGAGCATGGATTCTCGTTGCCGGACTAATTTCCGGGATTTCAGGATAAGAATCGCTGCTGACCAGCCGAGCAAAAACACCAGCACGTATGGAACCCAACCGCGAAATAAAAACAGTTGGCCAAAGTAAGTGGCATATAGGGGCAATACGAAAAGCACATAGAATCCAACCGCCAACAGCAACCCAAAGACACAACTGAAAATCATGTCCACATTAGTCCCGGTTGATGTGGCCTGATAGCCCTGTGTTTGGCCGGGGGATGGCGGCGGGGAAGTTAACTCCGGGGCGGGGATTTGTTGCGGAACATTCTGCGGCGGGACCCCGCTTGGCGGCGGCTCCAATGGACCGGCCAAATGGGTTTCCGTAGCAGGTGGTTTTTCTTCCTTTGGTCCTTCCAAAACAACCGAGTAACGGCAGTAAGGACAACGGGCTTTCCGGCCAACCCCGGCGAGGGGAACTTTTAGAGTCTTACTACATTGAGGACAAGTTTGCTTGTAATACATGATGATGAAATTCTGATAGGCCCGAATACTTGTGTCAGATTTTGATTCTCATTTCTACCTTGCCTCTTCTAACTGGAATTGCCACTAAAAATCTAATTTTTTTTCGAATGGAATTCAAACCACCAGAATCCAGGGATGAGCATCCGATGTTAACGAACCCGGTTAATTCCGATACTTTTCCTCAAGCCAAGGGTTTATATAAGAGTTGTTGATTCATTTCCGGCCAGAAGGAGCAGCTCATGTCTCGAAAATTTATTCCTGCCCTAATTCTTTTCCTCGGGGCTGTTTCTGCCGATCTAGCAAATGCTCAATTCCGCAAACCTGGGGAACGGAATACTCCCCCGGCTTTTGGCGAACGTGTGCGAACCGACCTCAAGGTTGGTGACCTTGCTCCCGACTTCACTTTGCCCGCAACCAAAGGGAAAACCAAGGTGACTTTGTCTAAATTCAAGGGCAAGAAACCCGTGGTACTGATATTCGGAAGTTATACTTGACCTCCCTTTCGTCGCCAGTCTGGTGACCTGGAGCGGTTGTTCAAAACCTACAAAAACAAAGCCGAGTTTTTCCTGGTTTACATACGCGAAGCTCATCCCGATTCCATTTTGTTCACAAAAGTGGATGACGAAAAGAAAGAAGTGCTGTTGAAAATCAAGCAAACTAATACCGTGGAAGAACGGAAAAAAACAGCCAGGTTGTGCACCGGGACTTTAAACCTCTCCATTCCCACCTTGATTGATCTCAAAGACAATCGCGTCAACAAAGCCTATGCCGGCTGGCCGGATCGAATGTATGTGGTGGGTAAGGATGGAAAGGTTGCCTATCAGGGAAGGCCGGGACCCAGAGGTTTTCGTCCTCGGGAAGTGGAGGCCTGGCTAAAAGCAAATACCAAGAAAGAATAATCGATAATCGCAATACTGGAGGTTTTCATGCTGGTTAACGGCGGCCTACTAATTCACAAGTCGCCGTCTGACCAAAGCTTTCTTCCACCTCTACCCGTAATATTTCCGGCTGAAAATTGTGGAGGCGAAGCAGTTCTTTGCTGATGCGTTCCCCAATGTAAAAACCAAGCAACTCCGCGGTGGTATTCTCAATCGGCAAGAGTACGCAATCTTCTCTGGGAAATACCCATTCTCGATCTTTGTAAGTCACCCGCACACTGCGGGGGTTTTCTTCCAGCTTGATATAAGGATTGCGCGTTGGCAGAAGCATGCGATGGTCCAACTCGTCGGTTATCGCCCGAGTCAGTTTTTTCAACGCGATGAAATCAAACACATAATAATTCTCATCCAAATCGGCTTCGACCTCCACAGCGGTCCGGTAGTTGTGGCCGTGGAGATGCTCGCAGTTATCTCCCTCATAGGTGATAAAATGCCCGGAGCAAAAAACCAGATAATCTTTGGTAACTCGAACTTTGAACTTTTTCTTCATGTTGTCATCCGGAGGACCAAGGCCAAGGCGAAGGTATCTTTATCTTATGTTCACGGAGAGCCACGAACAAGGAAGCTGCCACTAGATCCGCCGTCGCTCCCGGATTTCGGCTGTTTCCTTCCTGTCTCAGCCACCGATCGAATTGGGTGAATTTGTCTTTGGCTAAAGCATTATTGGGCCAATCGGCTTGTAGAATTTCTTTGGCATTTCGTGAAGACTCCTTGGCTTCCTCTGATCCTCGCTTACGTAAGATCAAGGAATCTGGAAGTTCGGCGAGGAGAGAGAGATGACAATAAATAATGGCATCTTCCAAATACCCGGTGGATTCCAATCCTTTCAGCAAAGCGGGAACACCCAGACCAAATAGTTCTTGAAATCCATTGCTGTATTGCCGGGCAATGAGATCCCGGTCTGCGGCTAGAGCCATGATTTTCTTTAGGGGTTCCGTCGGTTGCTCGCCCACGTCTTGCTTGGATACTTTTCCGAGTCCGCCCGGATTTGCCAGACGGATGGCTTCGTAAACGCGAGCCGAATCGGCTGTAGTAAGCGACTTGAGTATCTCCATACATTTGTGCGGTGAGAAATCCGCGTCCGGGATGCCGGCCAAAGGAGAGAGGAGCAAAACAATGCCGAGGTTGGTATTGGTGAGAACGACTTCTTTGGTGGCCCGAATTGCTTGGAGTACCAGTTCCCCCACGGAATAATTGGCCGCAGAATCGAAGAAGGGGGCAATCGCGGCCGCACTTAGGAGAAAATCCGGATATTGGGTGTCTGCGAAATCAGCAAACCGGTGCACATTTCCCGGTTTGCGGGCAGTTGCTTCCCAAATGCAAGCAATCTGAGCTAGCTGCCCGGTGCTAAGCATAATTTTTGGTTACGTGTTGAATTATTTTTGCGGCGATATCCACTCGGGTCACCTTTTGCAAAGCCCGCCAGCCGGGCACTGCGTTTACCTCCAATACATACCATTCTCCATCCGGTCCGGGAAGCAAATCCACTCCGCTCACAATCACCTCGGTCGCTTTGGCGGCATTTAATGCCAGTTCTGCTTGGAAATCCTTTACCCGAAACTTTTTGCCACTGCCTCCTTGAGCCACGTTGGTTCGCCAGGAATCTTTGCCGACTCGCTGCATGGCGGTGATGATTTCGCCATCCAAAATAAAAATCCGCAGGTCCCATCCGGGGTGGGCAATGAATTTTTGTATGTAGAGTACGGACTGAATGCGTTCCATCGCTTTGAAGGTCCGCCAGGCTATATCCAGATCGGAAATACGAATCATACCCCGGCCTTCCGATCCGAAAAGCGGTTTTAGGATCACATCTCTCCCCAGTGCTTCAAAGGCTTCCAGGGCTTCCTCACTGGTCTGGCAGACGATGGTTTTTGGCACCGGCAACCCGGCGGCTTCCAACCGGGCTGCAGCCAAGTATTTGTCGATGCAAATTTCCAACGGGCGCGGGGGATTTAGGATGGGTATTCCCTGGGCTTCGATTCGCCCCAGAATATCCATGCGGAAAATCACCTGCTCCAGAGAACCCAGAGGCATGGTGCGAACAATAACGGCATCGCATCGGGACAGCTCTCCCCATTGCATCCCAATGCCGGCACTGATGTGGCGGAAATCGAAAATGGCGGGAAAGATCCGAAGTTCCTGAGCAGCGCGGCAGAGGTCCAAAACGTGCCAGCCGTCTGAAGCGCCCACAATGCCGATTTTTTTCCTGGATGAAGTTGCCGGCATGATCGGTTGGTCTTGCGCGAAGGCATAATTCTACAGGATCAAAAGTGGTCCTGTAGAACTAGTGGATTGTCACAGGTGAAAGTTGGAATTTTACGGCGAAGCCGTCAACACAACAATGCTTAGGGTCGCCGCGAATGGGGCATACCCTGGTGAATAAATATGAATGTTGAAACAAACCTCGAAGAGGTTAGTCTTATCTACCAAAATTTTCCGGAAAGGCGACGTAGGATACATTCACGTAATTCGCCCTCAGGTAATGGTCACTTTTTAAGGACCGCGTACCATACAAGCATACCATTTTCCTGTCGCAATGTCTTAAATGTTTCCCCGGAGCGGCAATTGCATAGGTAATGACTTGACCCCGCTGGTCGACCAACACCCACATTGGTTGCCCTTTATGGGTATAACGCGATCTTCTCAAGACTCCCCATTTGCTCCAAGTCGGCTCTAAACTTTGGCTGGGAGATTGCCCTGGCGTAGGAAATCGGGCGGAAGTGCGGCTAGTTAGTTGCATGGGATTCCCGGAGTTGGTTGCCGAATATTGCGGGTGGCCAGGTTGTCCGCGGGACCCGCTTTGCCCGCCGCCATACTTGGTGAGTTGGTTTAACAAGTAAGACGCTTGCAACCGAAGCTGATAATCATCGGTCCTATCCTTGGCTTGACCGGCTAATTGTCTCGCCTGGGCGTATTGGCCGGCTTTCATTGCCCGCTGGGCCCGGGCGATCAAATCCTGGGAACTGCCGGGAGATCCGGGAGAAATACTGGGAGCCTTTTCTTTGGGACTTCCTTGAACGGCACTGTTGGGAATGAAGCGTACCTCTTGGGGAGTCGCCTCTATTGGTAACCAATTACCATCGTCTGCTTGAACCGGATTGGTGTCTAATATGACCAGGGCGGTTCCACGTTTGAGTCGCACAGGTTCCACATTAGGGGTCTTGTTCACAACAGAACTTCCCGGTCGAATTGGGACCGGGCTATCGGCGGGAGCGACCACAATCCCGGTATACCGGCCCGTGCGTTTGACAAACCGGCTGTTGATCCAACTAAAGGAACCTCTGGGCGGCTTAATTTCCAACCATCCCTTATTTTTTGGGCTTTCTCGAAGGACAACTACCTTGTCTTGTTTGCGGAGTTTGCTGGTCGGGTAAAATTTGGTGCTCGCACCGCAGCGGACCTCTACTTCGTTTGCTGTTATGGTTCGAATGACCGGAGATTGTTCCTTTGCCTTAGAAGCAGCCGGCTGTGCTTTCGGTGATTTTGAAGGCGGCTCGGGTAGAGAAAGATTTTGAGCTCGAAGAAATCCCAGGCTACAGAGCAGGCCAAGCATTCCTCCAAGAAGTGTAATGGGTCGCATGGCATCTCCCTTTATGGATAAGAAGAGAATATATCATTCGTTAATGTCGGTCCGGGAACAACGGGAGGCCTAGCGGAATTGGAGCAGCCTGCGGATTTAAAGAAAGCTGTCAACAAAACATTCAGGTGAGGTAAATTTGGAAGGGGGCATTTTGTCCTGAGATGTCCACCAAAAGAGGACGGAAAGTCTCCGCCAGGTTCTCCCATCGCCACCTTGTCACTCAGTAACCCCACTCGCTACAACAATAGGAACACTCGGTGACCAGGTTGGAAATCAAAGATATGTCAAGGGCTCAGTCCTGTCGCAATCGGTCGGGCCGGGAGCTGCAAAACCATAGCCACCTTGAGCACCATTAGACTCTCCGGATATCAAACTACTAATGAAGGGCAACTTCCATGCGTAAGATTCAGATTGGCCAGATTGAAGAAACTGTGGTGGAAAGGGCAGATTATCCGCCGGAGCGCATCAAATCGATATTGAGCGATGAAACCGTTGCCGTTTTAGGTTACGGGGTACAAGGGCGTGGCCAATCGTTGAATATGAAAGATAACGGGGTCAATGTAATCATCGGGTTGCGGGAAGGGGGCCGAGGTTGGGAGTTGGCCCAGGAAGATGGGTGGGTTCCTGGAGAAACGCTTTTCCCCTTGGAGGAAGCGGCGAAAAAAGGGACTATTCTTCAATATCTCCTTTCTGATGCTGGGCAAAAGGATCAGTGGCCGACTCTGAAGCCTTATCTCACTGCCGGCAAGGCATTGTATTTTTCGCATGGATTCAGCATTGTTTACAGCGATCAAACCGGCGTCGTTCCTTCTAAGGATATTGATGTGATCCTGGTAGCCCCCAAAGGTTCCGGAACAACGGTACGCCGTTTGTTTTTGGAAGGAAAGGGAATCAACGCCAGCTACGCCATCCATCAGGACGCAACCGGAAAAGCATTGGACCGGGCATTGGCGTTGGGTATTGCCATTGGTTCCGGCTATCTGTTTGAAACCACCTTCCAGAAGGAAGTCTTTAGTGATTTGACCGGGGAACGCGGCGTTCTCATGGGCGCTATCTATGGTCTGTGGTTGGCTCAGTACGAGGTGCTCCGCGAAAAAGGCCACTCGCCCTCGGAAGCATTCAACGAAACGGTAGAGGAAGCCACCCAGAGTTTATATCCCCTCATTGCCGAAAACGGTATGGATTGGATGTACGCCAACTGTTCCACAACGGCCCAACGGGGGGCGTTGGATTGGTTCAAGAAATTCCGCGATGCCTCCAAACCGGTTTTCCAAGAACTATACAAGGCAGTCGCCGAGGGGGAAGAAACCAAGCGTGTTCTGGATGCCAATAGTCGATCCGATTACCGGGAGCAGCTCGAGAAGGAACTCAAAGAAGTTGCCGACAGCGAAATGTGGAAAGCGGGAACTGTGGTTCGTTCTCTTCGCCCGGAACGAGCCGCGAAATCCAAGGGGTAGGTAGGAAAAGCCCCTCAACTTTAAAAGGAAACCTTTTTCCGAATTGCCTTCCTCAACCTGCGGAGGTAAACGCGCCGGCTAATTTCTGTAGCTCCCATTCGAACCATATGGTCAGTGGTCATCTGTATGTCGAATAGATCAAAACCTTTACGGCGAAGGTGATCCACTAGGCCAAACAAGGCCACCTTGGAGGCATTGGATACTTGGTGGAACATGGATTCACCTGCGAAGAATCCCCCAATGGCAACCCCGTAGATTCCACCTGCCAGTTTATCTCCTGACCAAACTTCTACGCTGTGAGCGAAGCCCATGTTGTGCAGTCGGAGATAGGCCAAAAACATTTCCCGGGTGATCCACGAACCTTCGTCACGGTCCGCACAGCCGGTCATTACCTCCGGGAAGGCTTGATTTATAGTCAACTGGAATTTTCCCGAGCGCAGGGTTCGCCGCAGTCGTTTGGAGACATATAAATCACCCAATTCCAGGATGGCTCTTGGTTCGGGAGACCACCACATGATAGGCCATTCATCGTCATACCAAGGGAAGATGCCGTTGCGATAAGCTTCCAAAAGACGCTCCGGCATTAGATCGCCGCCTACCGTGACTAAGCCGGATTCGTCTGCACTTTCAGGATTGGGAAAGAATTTCATGGTGAGTTAGAGTGTCGAGTAGGAACCAACAAGAACTCCCTACCCAATTTTAGTCTGCTATCCTCCCGAGTGAAAGGCCTCAAGGAATTGTTCGAATGAGTCAATCACAATTTTCGGGGATAGAATTTGGACTGTTGGTTGGTAGTTAAAATCTGTCGAATCCAGCTACCAAAAAAGGCTCGATTGATTTCTGGCGAATCCGGTTACCAATAATGGGGATGGAAATGCAAGACAAAGTTCCTGCTTTTTTAGGCGGAGAACCGGAGTTTCCCCAAGGCGCCCCGGATTGGCCGATTGTAGATGAAGCGGTGTTGTCCTCACTTAAAACAGCCTACGCTAGTGGTTCCTGGGGGAAATACCATGGAGACTCCATCCCGGCGCTCGAAGAAGAATTAAAGAACTATCAGGGAGTAGATTTTGCACTGACCTGTGCCAGCGGAACCCTCGCGGTGGAGTTGGCATTGCGGGGATTACGGATTGGAGACGGTGATGAAGTCATTCTGGCTGCATACGATTATCCGGGGAATTTCCTGAGCATCCATGCCGTGGGAGCGAAACCGGTTCTGGCGGAGGTAGCTGAAGCGAATTGGAATTTATCCACAGGAATTTTGGATTCGGCAATTACCGGCAAGACCAAGGCAATTCTTGTTTCTCACCTGCATGGCGGATTGGTTCCTATGAGAGAACTGAGGGAATTTGCCGGTAGGAAAAATCTTCCGGTTATTGAGGATGCGGCCCAATGTCCCGGGGCAGAAGTCTCGGGGAAAAAAGTTGGGACTTGGGGAGACGCCGGCATCATCAGCTTTGGCGGCTCCAAATTACTTACGGCCGGAAGAGGTGGTGCCCTTCTTACCAACCGGCCGGAAATTCATCAGCGGGCGCGGCTTGGAGTGATGAGGGGCAATAATAACGTGTGCCCGCTTTCGGAATTGCAAGCGGCAGTACTTTTGCCTCAGTTGGCAAAGCTGGATGAACGAAATCAGCTTCGCCTGGAAAATGTCCGATTCCTGATAGATCTTTTAGGACCGGTTCCGGGAATTCATCCTTTCGTCAATCAGGACGATGCCTCACCTGCATTTTTTAAACTTGGGTTTCAATACGACCCGGAAAAATTCGGCTTGTCCCGAGATTTATTTGTAGCAGCCATGCGAGCAGAAGGAATTGCCATGGATGCCGGTTTCCGGGCGGCTCATCTTGGCAGGTCCGCCAACCGGTACATTAAACCCATGGACCTATCAGAAGCGGAAAAAGCCCATCACGGAACGGTGATTTTGCACCACCCGGTGTTGCTGGGATCTAAAGAGGACATGAAGAGAATTTCCCAAGCCATTAACAAGGTACACCGGAATGCGGCACATTTTTCCTGAATCCGCATCCGCCATTTTCCCAAAGGACAAGAATACCGGCAAAAGCTCCTTCATCTCCTTGCATCCTACCCCCGGCTCGTTTATTATCCTCTAAAGAATTGTAAGTGGCGGGAAATACGGCGAGAAAAATGGCTTCCAATCCCATTCTAGATCTTGATCAGTTAATTGCACCTATCCCCGGCGAAAATCCGGCGGGAACGCCTTTGGATATTTCTATTCGCCAGGAATTGGACCAAGCACGGGAAGATTTTGAAGTTCATCCTATCGAAGGGGATATTCCCAAGAACCCGGAGTTCGATAAGATAGTCGACATTTCGCTGGAAAATTTGTGCACTCAATCCAAGGACTTACGCTTAGCCGTCTATTTGACAGAAGGGTTAACAAAGGAGAATGGTTTTCCGGGATTGCGGGATGGACTCAAATTGTTAGGCTTGATGATTTCCCAATGCTGGGACCGCATGCATCCGGCATTGGACCCGGAAGACCCGGAGAGCCCGGAAGCTCGGGGCGATTTGTTGTTGAACCTGTTGAATGACAACCAGCGAGGACTACTCTTTCCTTACACGGTACGTTCAGCCCCGCTTGTTCTGGTGGATGGTACTCCACGAAGTTATCAGGAAAAAACGGAGGCGGATGACGGCAAGGGGGAACTAACCACTACCGATTTTGAAAAAGCCCAACCCCTCAATAATGATATCGCTGAAGATGTCGATCAAGCTTTGGAAGAACTTGGCAATCTGCACAAAGCTCTGGATGAGAAATTGGAAAATGCCGCCCCGCGACTGTTGGAATTGGAAAAGGCCATTCAGGATTGCAAACGCTTTTTGGCTTATATCCAACCGGAGGAAGAAGAGGCGGAGGAAGAAGACGAAGAAGAATCCAATGGAGAAGCCGGAACCACCCCGGCCAAGGAAAAGACTGGGAAAAGCCGTGCGGATTTGTACAAGCAACTCGCCCAAATCGCTAATGCGTTGGAAAAGATTGAACCCCATAGCCCGATTCCCGATATGCTTCGCCGGGCGGTTCGATTGGGAAAAATGCCATTTAAAGATTTGATACGGGAAATTGTTCGAGATGAGTCTCTTTTGTCTGAAGTAGATCGGGAATATGGAATTGATCGGCCCCAAGGTGCCGAAGAAGATTAAAAAGTGCATTAATTATTATGGGGGTAATGGTATACTACCACTACCTTTTATAGCACGGATATTCTAGGTAGCCGGTGAGAGAATTCAGCCATCCTTAACATTAATTGCTTTCCATTTGTTTTCACCTGTGGCTTCAGCACTTTCACCGTTACCTTGACTGAGAAACAACCATCTGGAAAATCAACCATCCCAAGGGGAGGAAAACAATGAGTGATGCTGAACAAGCTCAAAAGGAAGCTCAGGAAACCACTACTCAAGAAACCAGCCAGGCTGATCCCGGAGCGGCGTGGCTTGAAGAGGCGATTACTTCGACCCGGCCCTTAGACTCCACTGCCAAGGAGCGAGCAAAAACCTACATCGAAGAATTTGTCGGCCAGGTTGTCAAACCGGGCCAAAAAGTCTCCAAGGATGTTGAATCTTCGGTCAATTACTGGATCAAAGAAATTGACCAGAAACTTTCAGCCCAACTCAATGAAATTATGCACGACGAGGCATTCCAGAAACTGGAATCTACCTGGCGTGGGCTCCACTATTTGGTTCACCAGTCGGAAACCGGAGAAAACCTGAAGATTCGCGTTCTGAATGTCACCAAGAAGGAATTACACAAGGATATCACCAAGGCGGCCGAATTTGATCAAAGCCATCTATTCAAGCAAATCTATGAAGAAGAGTATGGAATGTTCGGCGGCCAACCGTATGGGTTGCTGGTTGGTGATTACGATTTTGGCTACATGGCAGAAGATATCGAACTGCTTCGTGGCATTGCCGGCGTCGCTGCTGCCGCTCATGCCCCTTTCGTAGCCGCCACTTCACCGGAAATGCTGGGAATGGAGCGCTTCACCCAACTCCCCAACCCCCGCGATTTGGCCAAAAAGTTCATGGGCGTGGAATACGCTCCTTGGAGATCCTTCCGTGAATCAGAAGACTCTCGATACGTGGCCCTCACCATGCCTCGCGTGCTTGGCCGCCTTCCATACGGTGAAAAATTCCGCCGGGTAGAAGAATTCAACTTCGAAGAAATGGTCGACGGTAAAGACCATGACAAATATTTGTGGATGAACTCCGCTTGGGCTTATGCCTCCCGGGTTACGGATTCCTTTGCCCAATACGGTTGGTTAGCCAAGACTCGTGGTCCGGAGGGCGGCGGTAAGGTTGAAAATCTGCCGGTCCACTTCTTCCCAACCGATGACGGCGAAGTGGTCATGAAATGCCCGACGGAAATCGCCATTACCGACCGCCGGGAAAATGAATTATCGAATCTCGGTTTCCTGGCGCTGCTGCATTGTAAAAACACGGACTATGCAGCATTCTTTGGAGCTCAGTCTGCCCAAAAGCCCAAGGAATACGATGATCCAGCCGCCACCTCCAATGCGGCATTGTCGGCGAAGTTCAACTACATCCTCTGCACGTCTCGTTTTGCTCATTACTTGAAAGTGATGGCTCGAGGAAAAATTGGGGCACTCATGGAACGGGATGACTGCGAGAATTGGTTGAATCGCTGGATCCAAAATTATGTCTGCGATCCGAAAACCTCCGGCGAAGATAAGCGGGCTCGCCAACCTCTGGCCGACGGCAAGGTCCAAGTCCGTGAAGTAAAAGGCAAACCCGGATGGTACGAAGCCGTGGCTTGGCTTCGACCTCACTTCCAGTTTGAGGGGATCGACGTCTCCATGCGCTTGGTTGCTGAAGTACCTCAGCAAGCCGGCGGATAAATTCGAAAAAAATTCTTAATAGCTTTGGGGGAAAAGGGGACAGTATTCTGGCTCCTTTTTCCCTTCTTGCCACTAATGGATTTCATGGCAAGAACCCTGCGATTCCCCTTTATCCTTATTCCCCTTGGTCCTGAAACCTGTACCCTATCTCACAAATCCACGGATAATAAAAATGTTCCCGTCTCCTTTGCCCCTTTGTCCTGAAATCAAAGAAGAACAAAAAATTCGAATTAAGTTCACTTTCAACCGTCTAGTCCGGAGAAGTATGGATTAGTTGTTCAACCATTAAGGCATCGCACCATGGTATGGGAGAGTTGGGGTTTGCCCCCTTGTCCTCGGTCGAGGATAACCACTCTTGTTTCGTTTTTAGTAACCACTTTTTTGGCCGTTTTTGGATATTTTCTATTTTTTTCAGGTATTTATATGTATATATCAAACGAACCAACAAACGAATCCACCCAAGTTGCCAACCCCAATCGCTCGCCTGTGGATTTGATCATTACGCCCGACGAGCGCTGGCTGGTCACGGCAAATCAAACATCGTCCACAATTTCGTTGGTAGAAATTTCCAGCGGAAAAGTTCTCGCCGAAGTATCTTGTGGGAAGAAACCCTCTGGGCTCGTACTGACACCCGATGGTAAAAGAATTCTGGTGACGGGCACGCATGGTGGAGACTTGACGGTATTTGCTCTGGAGAGTAGACATCTCAAGCGGGTAGGATCCGTCTTTCTTGGCTTCGAACCGCGCGGAGTAGTTGTTTCGCCGGATTCTCGACTTGCCTATGTTGCCTTGGAAACGGCCCACCAGGTAGCCGTGATCGATTTGCAATCACTCAAAGAACAATCCCGAATCAATGTCGGCAAGTGGCCGCGTTATCTGGCTCTAACCTCCGACGGGAAAAGGTTGGCCGTTGGAGTTAATGGCGATGGCGGGGTCGCCGTTGTTGACACCGAAAAGCAAGAAACACTATTCGTGGAATCCTTCGTCGGCCTGAACCTCGGCCAAATGCACATTTCCAAGGATGATCGCTATGTCTATTTTCCGTGGATGATCTACCGGCTCAATCCGATAACCCCAAACAATATTCGGATCGGTTGGGTTTTGGCCAGCCGTCTTGGCCGGGTTCGCTTGGATGAGCATACTCGACGAGAAGCGCTCGAACTGGACAAACGAGGAGAAGCGGTTGCGGACCCTCACGGGTTGGCGATTAGTCCGGATGAAGATTGGCTGGTTTCCGCTGCCTCCGGGACCCATGAATTACTGGTATTTCGCACCAAAGGGATTCCGTGGATGGCTCGCGGAGCACGCGATCATATTCCACCCGAGTTGGTCAATGATTCCAACCGCTTTTTCAGCATTGCTCTGGGCGGACGACCGATGGCGGTGCGGTTCAGCCGCGACGGAGAACAAGTCTACGTAGCAAACTATCTGCTCAATAGCGTCCAAGTTGTGGATCTAAAGCAGAGGAGAATTGTGAAGACCTTCGCCTTGGGCGGCCCGGAAGAACCATCCCTTGCCCGCAAAGGCGAAGCAATCTTTTACGATGGCCGCCGGTCGCTGGATCTATGGTATAGCTGCCACAGTTGTCATTTCGAAGGACACACAAACAACATCGCCATGGACACTCTCAACGACGGGCGTTTCCGGAATTATAAGACAGTGTTGAGCTTGCGAAATGTGCATCAGACTCCCCCTTGGACCTGGCATGGCTGGCAAAAGGATCTTAGAGCAGCCATGCGGAAATCGCTTCGCGACACCATGCTGACGGAGATGGAGAACACCGAAGCAGATGTGGCGGAATTGATCGCCTATTTGAAGTCCATCAAATCTCCCCCGAATCCGTATCGCAAACGAGATGGGAGTCTAACCAAAGCGGCCAAGCGCGGCAAATTGATTTTCCAAAGTGATAAAGCGGGTTGTAACCGCTGCCACCGGGGTCCGTTTTTTACCGACGGCCGGATCCATGATGTCGGCACCGGTTCCAAGACCGACGCCTACCGCGGCTACAATACCCCTTCGCTCCTTGGTGTTTACAGTAAGGTCCAATTCTTACATGACGGCCGGGCTTCTACCTTGGAAGAGGTCCTTAGCAAACACCACAATCCAAAACAGGTAACCGGAGAGGGAGAACTGAAAAAAGAAGAGTTGAGTGATTTACTAGCTTATGTGAAATCATTGTGAACCACCCGGGAGTCATCCGGCTAGGATTTATGCTTTGCACCAGCGGCAATCCAAACACCGGATGACCCCGGAACCTTTGTGTATTTATATTACCACCATCGCAGTCCCTATTCCACAAGGAGTAACCAATGCGTATTTTGACTGCTGTATTTGCTTTCGCTATCGCTTTTGCCGCCAACCCGGTTTTGGCTCAAGTGAAAATCGGCGAAAAGGCACCGACCTTTGGCAAGTTGCCCGGCACTCTGGGCGGCTCCAAAGATATTATGATGTCGTCCAAGGATTTCCAAGGAAAAACTACCGTTTTGATCATCACCTGCAACCACTGCCCGGTTGCGGTTCGCTACGAAGACAAGATCATTAAATTGGCCGAAAAATATGCCAAGAATGACAAAGTTGAAGTCGTGGCTATCAATGTGAACAATCTGGAAGCGGACAAATTGCCCGCTATGAAAACCCGGGCAAAATCCAAAGGCTTCAATTTCCCTTACCTCTATGATTCAAGCCAAAAAATCGCCCGGAAACTGGGTGCACGGGTGACTCCCGAATTTTATGTCTTGGATTCGAAATGGAACGTGATCTATCACGGTGCCATGGATCAAAGGGGCAAAGGTCAAAACTATGTTGTTGAAGCGGTTGAAGCCAACCTGGCCGGCAACACCCCTAAAGTTCAAGAGACCCGCGCCTTTGGTTGCGGCGTCAAATATCAAAAGTAGCCAACCCTGAAAGCTGGTGCATCCCAAGACAGCCGAGAGCCCCCAAGGTCTTCGGCTGTCTTTCCTTTGTTACCGTTTGGTGTTCCTGACTAACTACATGCCTAGTAGAAACATCCCCGTCTAGTTCTTTGGGAGAGGCTATCATGTTCGCAGAAATGAAAATTTTGTGGCGTTTGCTTCGTTGCGGTTTCCTTGTTTGCGTTATCCTCGGCTCCGGCTGTAATTCATCCACGAATAAGGAAGAGCCTTCGGCAAAGAAAAGTGACAATTCAACGAAGTCGGATAGTACGCCAACGAAAATGGAAGATGACGGGATCACCGTCAAAAAAGTGAATTACCAACAACTCGAAGAAGCCGTGAGCAAACATTCCGGTGACGTTGTCGTGATGGATTTGTGGGGCGATTGGTGCCTTCCTTGCAAACAGAAGTTCCCCAAATTTGTAAAACTCTCCCAAAAATATGCGGACAAGAAAGTGACTTTTATGTCGCTTTGCTTGCCGTCTTTGGTAAGTGAAGAAAAAGACCTCGAGAACAAAGTCCTTACTTTTGTGAGAAAAAATAAGGCCACTTTTGCGAATTTTCTCCTGACGGAAAAAGACTGGGATCAAAAATTCGATACCTTTGGCGCTCCTGCTGTTCGCATTTACGGAACCGACGGAAAGTTAGTCCAGCAATTTTCTCCGGGGGAACCGAGTTTAGATTGGACCTATGAAGATGTGGAAAAAGTTGTGCAAAAGTTGTTGGCCAACAACTAGTAGAACCAACACTCAATGAAAAGTAACCATGGCTTTGAGGGCAGAAGAAAAGAAATTCGCAACCCGAAATCCGAAATATATGAAAAACTCAACACTCAAATGATCAAATTAAGATCACTTGGATTCGGAATTTTGTTCCCTACTGTTTTTATGGGCAACAACAATAATAGTCTGAACGATGGCCAAAAAACACCCAGCGAACAACAAGGTGATCCCTTTCGAATGATCCCTTTTCCGATAATGTCCCGGATCCTGATATTCAAAGAATAACCAAAATCCCCAAGCTTCCATCAAGATGGCTGCCATTGAGGGCAGCCAACGTATCAAGCTGAAAGGGAATTCCGCAAGAAATTTTGAGAGGAAATCCAAAGTTGGATTTGGTGGCTCATTCTCAGGCATTTGGAGTCATCCAAGGGGTTTTCGAATCAAGCGGTCATAATTGTAACGTCCCAATTCCTTTCGGCAAGAGTTGCAAGTAGAAGCACCCCTCCTATATCTACCCGTTCTACGAGTACTGCGATCAGTTGTCTTTGTTCTCTTCTGGACACAGCGTTCGGATCGCTAATATCAATCGCTCTTTCTTGGCGGTGCGATAGCGAGTCACGACCGGTAGGAATTTGAGGCAATCAGTGCGGTAGACAAATGGCTTTTGAGCCGGGGGACACACTTTTACGCGGATATGATTTTTCCCGTTTTGGGTGACATGAATTCTTACTTTTTGGTCTTCGATGATTGTAAACGTTTTCGTGGTGTTGAGGGGGACTTCTTCACAGGAAATCGATTCCATTTCAAAGCGTTTCAAATGGGGTAATTTCTTGCGAACCTGACGGGCAATTTCCGTCAATTTTGGGTTGATAAAGGGGGGGTTCTTGCTGGCCAATATTACCACCAAGGTGACTTTTACTTTGGTTTCTTGCCCGGGATCACAGGCAAAACATTGAGACGCCACAAAATAGACGGCTATGAATCCGAGCGTAATAACCCTTCCCACAGCCCAACCCCCCGGCTGTAAAACTGCCTTAATTATTCCCATTGATCGGTTTCTAATTTTGCCCAAACCATTGGCGGTTCGGTTTCCGACATATACATATCGTCCTGAGAATCCATATCCGTTACCACAACTTCCCCCGGTTGCGGCATTTCCAGTGGCCCCTCGATGGGCATGCCCACGACTACTGTTTCCAAATCCTGTCCGGAGATATACAGAATCTCGACATCTTCCTCGGCAATAACCGGAAACGGATCGATGTCTTTCTTCACAGCCACTGTTTCCTTTTGCTTCTGTTTTTTGATTCCTTTGTCCGCGTTCAAATCCGGCCGGGTATTCAAAAAGTAAAAAGTCAAACTCAACCCGGCTAACAGCACCGATGCCGCGGCCAAACCGCCGGCAAGTCCCATTGGGAAGCGGCGAACCGGCACGGCAGGCTTTTCCAATTCCGCTCGTATCCGGTCCAAGCAATCATTCCACGCCGAACTCCCCGGATCAATGGGTGTCGTGGCCTCCCAGGCTTTTTTGATCTGGCGAAACTGATTGATCTCGTGAAGCGCCTTCGGGTTTTGGTCCAGCCAAGTCTCGATGATCTCTTTCTGTTTCAGCAAATAGGGATTGGCCTCAAACTCCCCGTCTACATAAGCGGCGAGCATTTCCGGTGTCGGCGGATGCAATTTGTCATCAGGAAATAACGTCATGCTTCAATCCACTGCGCTAAATAAGCCCGCAATTTTTGGCGGGCGTAATAGAGTCGGCTCATTACTGTCCCAATTGATATTTCCAATATCTCGGCCACTTCGCGATAACTTAATTCCGCCTCCGCATGCAGCACAAAGGTCCGCCGTTGGGGTTCGGGCAAGGTCTCCAAGGCTTTGTCCAGCAAGTTACGAATATCCTGGCGTTCCAATCCCAAAGCCGGATTGGTATAGGTTTTCGGGATCATTTGATCCCGGTCGTCTGTCCGTACCGCATCCAAGCTTAACGCTTCTTTGCGGCCGCGTTGTCGACCCAAATCCAGGGAAGCATTGCTGACCACCCGAAGGAGCCACGTTTTGAACGAACTGCGACCCTCGAAGCTATCTAGATTGGTCAAGGCTTTTACAAAGGCGTTTTGAACGGCATCTAGCGCGTCTGCTTCATTTCCAAGGAGTCGGTGAGCAACCCGATAGGCCAACGAGCGGTAGCGTTGGAATAATTCATCCAGAACTTCCTTTTCCCCACGAGCATAACGCAACAGCAATTGTTCATCACTGGGGCAGGGCGGGGATGATGGAGTAGCGACAGCCATGACGCAATCGGGCTCCCAAAAAACAGACGGAATCAGAAGGACCGTTATTCGGATTGTATCGGACCGAGGAAGGCAGAAAAAAGTAAATCTTTAAATTAAGGAAGGAAAAACTCTATATGAGGCTCAAATAGTTATGATTATCCTACCTCCGAAAGCCGCGACTTCAAAGGGAAATGTTCTCTCCAAGTGTCCACGCCGGGCAGAACAACTGTTTGCTACACCCTCTGAACGCGAGTTTGTTGGGAGTTGCAAACCTTCCAGGTTCGGTGGTCCACCTGATATTGCTGATGATAGGAGTTGTATCTTCCGGCCGAAATCAGCTACTTAGGCAGGCCGAATACTTGAGTGTAATAGGAAATTCCGTCTTCGGTGGTTCCTAGGCCGATGCCGATTTCTTTGTAGCGCTTGTGCAAGATATTCTTTCGGTGATACTCCGATTTCATCCATCCGTCCATGATCTTGTCCGGAGTCCAAGCCGCATTTCCATAGCCGATGTTCTCCCCCGAATGGTAATAACGGTACCCGGCTTTCTTGAGTCGCTGGAAAGGGGAGACACCATCCAAAAAATGATCCAGCTTTCGCTTCTTTGCCATATTCTTTGAATGCTCGCGGGCCACTTTGAAAAGCAGCGGGTTGGGTTTTAACGGCGGAAGGTTCGCTTTCTTACGCTCCCGGTTGGTAAGATCCAGGATCTTCTTTTCTACTTTGGTTATTTTGAACTTTTCCTTAGATTTCTTATCCTGCCCGGACAGTTGAAACGGCGATAGGAGAATCATCCCGCCCATAATGGCCACAAGTAAAAAAATGCCTCTCATATTATCCTCCATTAATTCAAACTGCTTTCCTTATTAGTTTGACATATGAGAAGGGGGGAAAACAATCGGAGTCTGTGTACCCTCCCCGTTTTGTTAACGCCCGAACCCCATAACTTACCTATTATGAGCGAAATTAGTACCCGGATTCACCAGACTTTATGTTTGGTAGTAATTCAGCCAATTTTTGGTAGCTGTAAAAAGGTTAGTAGTTGGATTCGCCAGAATTCAGCCGGACAATCCTCCGCCTGAATTTTGGCAAATTCAGCTATCAATATTTAGCGAATTCAGCGACGACTCCGGCAAGAACCGCCATTGACCTCGTCGAGATGCTTTTGGCAATATCCCCCCGGACAAGGACCAGTCTTTCGAGATCATTGTCATGACTGAACCGGTGAAGAACGAAAATTCTCAGGTTCCCAATTCCTTACTTGCCTGCATTTCCTGGATTTGGACCAGGGTCCTTTTCCCCGGCATTTCCCCCGAGGGCAAGGGGGTAAATTGGAAGGCAATTCTTATTCTGCTGGCCCTTCCCGCCGCGGTTCTCTATCCCTGCATGACCTTCCATCTCTTCGAACCGGATGAAGGGCGCTATGCGGAGATTCCCCGGGAAATGTTGGCCCGCGGCGAATTGGTCGTTCCTTACTTGCAAGGCAAACCCTATCTCGACAAGCCGCCCTTGATGTATTGGCTGGTAATGGCGAGCTACTCCCTGTTCGGAATCTCCGCTTGGGCAGCCCGCTTGATTCCCGCCCTCTCGGTCCACGGCTGCATTCTCCTGAATTATTTCTTCGGCAGAAGATGGCTGGGGGAAGCCGGAGCCTTCTGGGGAGCCTTGGTTTTAGCCCTAGCACCGGGCTTTCTGGGCATGGGGCGTTTATTGTTGCTCGATGGCTTACTGACCTTTTTGGTAACCTTGTGCCTGTTCACCACGTTTTCGGCAATCGGTGGAGAACGATTCCGAAAGGTCTATTGGGTAACAGGAGCAATTGCTTGTGGTTTGGGAATCCTTACCAAAGGTCCGGTCATCTTGATTCTGGTAGTCCCGGTGTTATTCCTTCACCGAAGGTTGACCTCTTCCCGAGTCCGAGTGTCCTGGCGAGATTGGGGATTCTATGTCCTCATCGCTTTGTTGATCTCCTTGCCCTGGTATATCGCCATTTGCATCCGGCTACCGGAATTCGGCTACTACTTTTTCTGGAAGCACAATGTCCTTCGTTTTTTCCAGCCCTTTGATCACTTAGAACCCTTCTGGTTTTACATCCCAATAGTGTTTTTTAGTTTGTTTCCCACTTCCTTATTGTTAGTCCCTCTGATCCGTTTCTTTTTTGCATCCGATCCAAACGTAACCCGATTACGTTCGCCGCAACTGGGTTTTATGGTCCTCGCCGGCAGTTGGTGCCTCTTGTTCTTCTCATTTTCGGGGAGCAAGTTACCAACCTATGTGCTCCCAGCTTTTCCCGCCTTGGCAATGGTCTTCGGGGTTTATATCGCCTCAACAAAATGGCAATTCTCAAGATGGACCATCGGCTTTGCGGCTGGAATCTATGCATTTGCGGTATTCGGGAACTATTGGCTGGTCCCCTGGTACGCCAACCTGCGTTCCCCCATGAAAAACCGGCAGCAGGTAGTCGAGTACTGCGGAGATCGAACCATTCCCGTGGTCTGTTACCCCCGCCCGGTCGATTCGGTGTCATTTTACCTAGGCCGAGACGACCTGCAGAACTTCCGGAGCAAATACACACCTCAGTTATTGGAATTCCTGCGAAAACAAGAAAAAACCGTGGTTCTCTTCAGCCACCGCCATTCCCGAAAGCTACTCCAAGACGCCTTACCCCCTGGACTGAGATTGGTTAAACCGGCCCCCTTGGGCCTATGTTCAATGGCGGTAGTAGAGAAGATGAAAGCTAGTGGCCGGGTAGGACCAAACAAATAATCCAAGCCAAACGCATTAGCCGCGAACCCTGCTGGGGATAATGGAAATACAATATCCCGAAGCCCTGAAAGAGCGATACACCTGAGATAATACGGAAGGTCCAATAAAATCCTTGTCCGAAAAGCCAAAACCAAACCAGGTCGGGGGCAGAGTGAGCGGCTCTTAGCCGCGTGCGTCACCTTGAGTCTAGGGGCTGTTTAATTTTCCTCCTTCCCATCTCGGGTCGTTTATTTCTACCTCATACCCTACTATAACCACGATGGTGATTCGTCCGAATTTAACTACCGCCCGATACATATATGACTGAAAAAACTCGCGATCAATTGTGTGAGGACTACTTCGCACAGATTCCTTACACTCCATACCCCGTTCAAGAAGAAGCACTCCTGGCATGGTTTACCAGTGACCAAGGGGTTCTCGTCTGTGCCCCGACGGGGACGGGAAAAACCATGATTGCTCAGGGAGCACTCTTCGAGGCACTCCACACCGGCAAAGTCGCCTATTACACTACCCCCCTCATTGCCCTAACGGAGCAAAAATTTCGGGAGATGCAAGAAGCCGCCGTTCGCTGGGGTTTCCCGGCGGACATGGTAGGACTCGTCACCGGCAATCGGCGAGTGAATCCCAATGCTCGCATTTTGGTTGTGGTAGCAGAAATCCTCCTGAATCGCTTGTTGCACCCGGAAGGTTTCAACTTCGACGAAGTCGCCGCCGTGGTCATGGACGAGTTTCACAGCTTTGGCGATCCGCAGCGCGGCATCGTTTGGGAGTTGACTCTGAGCATGCTGCCGGCTCATAGTCGCCTCCTCCTGCTTTCGGCCACCGTGGGAAATGCCCAGGAGTTTATTAACTGGCTGGACCGCTGCCATTATCGCAAAGTGGAACTAGTCGAAAGCACTGAACGCAAGGTTCCTTTAACTTACCAGTGGGTTCCGGACATGCTCCTGGGAGAAGAAGTTGTGGAAATGGCCAAGGGCGAAGGGCATGTGCGTAAAACCCCGGCCTTGATTTTCTGTTTTAATCGCGACGAATGCTGGAGTGTTGGCGAGCAATTAAAAGGCTTACCAATTGTTTCCGGCGACCAGAAAGCGAAACTCTTGGAGGAGATTAACAAACTCAAGTGGACCGAAGGCGTTGGGCCAAAAATAAAACAGATGCTGCAACGAGGGGTAGGAGTTCATCATGCCGGACTTCTTCCCAAATACCGCCGGGTTGTTGAGGATCTCTTTGAGAAAAAGTTACTCAGCTTTGTCATTTGCACGGAAACCTTGGCAGCGGGTATTAATCTGCCCACCCGGTCTGTTTTGTTGACCTCATTGGTAAAAGGTCCTTTCGGCAAAGAGAAACTTGTTGACCCCAGCATTGCTCATCAAATATTCGGACGGGCTGGAAGACCTCAGTACGACGACAAAGGCTATGTCATCTCCATGGCACACGAAGACGACGTAAAGATCCTGCGTTGGAAAGAAAAGTACGATCAAATTCCCGATAACACCAAAGATCCCATGCTGATCAAGGCCAAGAAGAACCTCAAACGCAAGAAACCGAGCCGCCGGGAGAATGTTACATACTGGTCTGAAGGTCAATTCCAGCAACTGCAAGCTGCCAAACCGGCTCGGCTTTACAGCAAGGGCCCTTTGCCCTGGCGACTGTTGGCCTACCTGCTGGAAGTTTCTCCTGAAGTCGATATGGTCCGCAAGGTCATCCGCAAGCGTTTGATGGATGAGCCTCGTATCCGAAAAGGAGAAAGGGAACTCGACCAAATGTTGCTGACCTTGGCTCGAGGCGGCTTTGTCACCCTGGATCCGGAACCACCCAAGCCGAAAGAAATGAAGGAAGGTGAAGGCGAGGGACAAGAATCCGAATCTCCAAGAGAAGCGGACTCCTCGGAGGAAACGGAAGCAACCTATTCGGCCAAGTTGGCTACCCCGAAACCGGAGATGCAAAAGATCCTCGTGTTTCGAAGTATTCACCCTTTATACGGGGCCTTTCTTTTAAAACATCTGGGAATTGCCAACCGCGATGAACGACTGCAGGCGTTGGAGAGTGTCCTGGAGTTGCCGCGCCCTATTCTGCGTTATGTTCGAGTACCCTTCGCGGATGATCTTCCCCCTGGCCCATTACAAACTACCCGTCTGGATGAGGAACTGCTCCGCAAAGGATTAATTCTGGCTCGTCACACACATGAATATGAACCGGACGAAGACGAAGAAGATGATTGGGAAGAAGACTATGAACGCCCGCCGATGCTGGCGGACAAATTGTTTCTGCTATTTCAATCCGAGTATCCCGAGGTAACAGACATCCGCGTACAACCGGTCTGGGCTGCCGGCGAATTGCTCCGCTTCAACGGCAACTTCAACAAGCTGGTGCAATCCAAAGACATGGTCAAACAGGAAGGCATCCTATTCCGCCATTTGTTGCGGTTGATCCTCCTGTGCGGCGAATTCATGCAGGTGACTCCGGACGAAACAACCGCAGAAGAGTGGCAAAAGGAACTCAAGGAAATCTCCGAAACCTTGACTGCCAGTTGCCGAGAGGTAGATCCCGAAAGTACTGATCAGATGATCGAACAGGCAAAAGGGGCAGATGTGGTAGAAGGAGAACAAGTTGGGAATAAGGGTTAGTAAGATCCCGGGAATACATGCTCTTACGTGAATCATTCGCCGGGTGAGGAAGAAACTTGTGACTATCTTCCCATCCAAATCCAGTTAGATGGTTACTTTTTTTCGAGGGCCTTCTCAATCCTAGAAGCCACCCCCCGGGCCAAAACTTCAGAACCTGCGGGAGTAAAATGGACATTCACTGGCCGCTGCAGCTTGGATAGCTTTGGCAGAATGTAGGAATATAAATCATTAATCTGCACTCCGTTGGCTTCCATTATTTTTTTCGCAACTGCATTATAGGCCTTCACATCTGCATCTTTCCGTGGCGGCTTTACTTTTCCATCAGGAACCGGGGTAGTACTGGCCCAAATTAAAGTTTTGGTCCTCGGCTTCATATATTTCACCAACTCTCGCAAGTTCTTTTCATATTGTTCCAACGGAACTTGGTGTTTCCCTTGGCCATCCATCTTCAAATCATGCAAGCCCCAATTGAAATGGATCACATCCCACTTGCGATCTCCGACCCATTCTTTGATCTTGTTTAAGCCCCGGATAGTAGGTCCTCCGTTGGTGGGAATCCGGTGGACGTTGGCTTTGCC
>CAZPPD010000004.1:0-21674 GCA_964588185.1 uncultured Alcaligenaceae bacterium
GACAACGGGAATGGTGGGATTTACTTTGCACTCATTCTTCTATCAACATACTTTAACTTTTTAGATTTTGCATTTCGCAGCGAGGGGAATAATATTTCCATTGGAGAAACCCCTTAGCAATTACACGAGGCCCACAATGTCCCAATACGAAGAAGTTCCCGCCGGTGATCTGGAGTTGCTGCGCAAATATGACACTCCAACCATATGCAATGTGGTAGAACTCTTTGACGTTCGCCCGCGGACCGCCGGCTTTATGGATGCCCGCATTCAAGTTTGTTTTCCGGACCTCCCTCCCATGGTCGGGTACGCTAGCACTGCCACTTTTCGTTCGGGATCTCCTCCCAAGAAAGGCAATGTCTATGCGGGACTAGCCGACCAAGTGGCATCGTTCGCGGAGTTCCCCGGACCGGTGGTGGTGGTTTTCCAGGATTTGGATGACCCCGCGGTATCGGCCACGTTCGGCGAGGTCATGTGTACGACTTACAAAGCATTCGGGGCGGTGGGATTAATCACCAGCGGGGCAGGACGAGATTTGGATCAGGTCGAATCCTTGAATTTTCCGTGCTTTACCAACGGAACCATCTGCGCTCACGGATATTGTCACATTGTGGAAATCAATGTTCCCGTCCGGGTAGGCGGGGTAACCATTAATCCGGGAGATTTGCTGCACGGGGACCGCAATGGGGTGACAACTATTCCCAATGAAATTGCCTCGGAAGTCGCCCGAGCGAGCGAGGAGTTGGTGAACGCCGAATCGATAGTCCTGGATTATCTGAAAAGCGGCTATCCCACCACCGAAGGATTCGCTGACGCCAGAGAACGAAGCAAGCAACGCATCGATGCTCTCGGGGATAAACTTCGGCGCAAGCGGCGGGATTGAGTAGGTGAAAAGGACAAACCACTATTAGAATAACGTTGGTTGTTCGGGAAAGGGCCCTCGAAAACCAGCATTGGAGAGTTGCAAACGGCTGTCGGCTATTCCTGCTTTGCGGCAGCCGGATTTAAATAGCTGCTCAATTGCTTCCGCGAATATCCCATCGCCTCGCATCCGCTTGCCAAAGGTTGTGTCATTTAGTTTTCCCCCACGCAACGATCGTATTCGATTCAGGACCTTATCTTTTGACAGGGGATGATGCTGCTCCAGCCATTTTTCCATGAGCTCCTTCAAGGCAAAAGGGAGCCGGAGCGTTACATAACCGGCAAACCGAGCCCCTGCTTTGGCAGCAGCCTGAAGAATATCCGGAATCTCATGGTCATTGAGCCCGGGGATAACAGGAGCCACCATCACTCCAGCGGGAACACCAGCTTTGGCGAGAGTTTCTAAGGCGGCTAGGCGAGCGGCAATGGTGGATGTTCTCGGTTCCATGTTCTGCCTTAGTTTCTCTTCCAAAGTGGTTATGGAGATGAAAACAGCAACCGCATTCTCTTTCGCCAACTCGGCAAACAAATCTACGTCCCGTGTAACCAAGCTGTTCTTGGTAACCACTCCAACCGGATTCACGAACTCCACCAGCACCTGCAAGCACTTTCGAGTCAGTTCCAGCTTGCGTTCAATAGGTTGATAAGCGTCCGTGACTCCACTCATCGCCAAAGTCTGAGGTTTCCACTTGGGGGAATTTAACTCTCGCCGGAGGAGTTGCGGAGCATCTTCTTTGACAAGAATCTTGGTTTCGAAATCCAACCCACTAGAAAACCCCAAGTATTCATGCGTAGGCCGAGCATAGCAATAAACACATCCATGCTCACATCCACGGTAGGGGTTAATACTGGCAGAAAAGCTGATGTCCGGGCTGTCATTGTAGGCGATGATGGTCCGAGAAGTATCTTTGAGATAGGTGGTTTTTGGAGCGAGAGGATCTTGCGGTTCCTCATCATCCTCCAGCTTATAACTGAGAACTTCGAAACGATTTGCCGGATTGTCGGAAGCACCACGCCCGCGAATTGGTAAAGGTATTGATTTCATGTCACATTCCAATCACAATGGCCACCTCATGATCAATGTAAAATTGTATACTATTATTGATGAATGTTCCAGTGAATTGTTGCATGCTTGGGGGCCGGTTTTGAGTGATCAAACGATTAGATTTGCCTGGAAGATAGTAACTGCTTTCCCACCAAGAATTACTCGATCGTCCTGAATGCGAGCAAAGACCTCCCCGCCGCGGGGGGATGCTTGATATGCCTTGAAATCCATTTTCCCCAACCGCTCAGCCCAATAGGGAGCAAGAGTGCAATGAGCTGAGCCGGTTACGGGGTCCTCCGGGATTCCGACACTGGGGGCAAAGTATCGCGAAACAAAATCATAGTCAGGAGTGGCGGACCGGCTTGTCACCATCACGCTGCGGGTTGGTAATTGGCGAAGGGCATCAAAATCGGGATGTAGCCTGCGCAGCTCCTCTTCGGATCCAACTTCAATCAGATAATCCCATGAGTTTTTGGCGACTGCCTTGGGAACAACTCCCAACGCCTCTACTAATGCGGGAGGTGGATCGGCATGTTCCGGGGGAATCAGGGGAAAGTCCAGCTCAATCAACTCACCGTTCTTGGAAGCGCGCAAAGTGCCTCCGCCAGTTTGGAATGTTATCTGTTGATTTGCATCGACATGTTTTTCGGAAAATAGGATATGAGCAGATGCCAGAGTAGCATGCCCGCACAAAGGAACTTCCGTAGTGGGTGTGAAATACCTCAAGTTGTAGGAGTTGTCCGGAGTTTTTTGCAAGAAGGCTGTTTCGGAGAGATTCATCTCGGAGGCAACAGACTGGAGCCAATCATCCGTCTTTTCCGCGCTCAGCAGGCAGACACCTGCCGGATTACCTCGAAAAGGAACATCCGTGAAGGAGTCTACCTGAAAGAGGGGAAGAGACATTAAACCAGGTCTCCGGATTTCACCTCATGAATCTGCTCTTTGCCAACAGGTTGCATTTCGAGAGGAGTTCCATTTTTACCCGCGACGTGGGCATGGATTGGTTTCTCTTGAGGCATATCGACCTCATCTTCATCGTGTTGATCCTCAAAAGTGCCGGTAGTTGCCAACACGATTCGCCCATAGAGGGAATAAAATACCGGGACCAAGAAAAGCACGAGGAAAGTAGTAAGAAGCAAGCCAAAACACAAGCTAACGGCCATAGGGATAAGAATTTGAGCTTGGAAAGACCTCTCCGTAAGCAGAGGTAGGAGGCCTGCGATAGTTGTAACCGAGGTCAAAAATACCGGCCGTAAGCGCCTCTGCCCGGCGTCCAGTAATGCTTGTTTAAGAGGAATTCCGTCTCGGACTCTGTGATTGATGAAATCGATCAACACAATGGAGTCATTGACCACCACGCCGGTTAAAGCTACTAATCCGAAAACACTAAACATGGTAACCGGAAGGCCAAGTAACCAGTGGCCGGCAATAGCCCCAACCGCACCAAAGGGAATAATGGCCAGGATAAGCAGCGCCTGAAAGTAAGAACGGAACTCCAGGGTCAGGACAACATACATGATAATTATGGCGACAAAAAAGCCGACAAATAAGCTCTGCATCGACTCGACCGTCTGTTGCTGTTGACCCTCCCACATCACGGAAAGACCGGTAAACTCTTTCTTTTTGAGTAGCTCAGGAATGAAATCTTTGCGCAGTTCCGCGACAATAGCATGGGCATTTGCCCGAGATTCATCGACATCGGCAGAGATGGTAATAGAGCGTAGTTGGTTGACTCGGTTGATTTCGGCCAAGCGTTGTTCAGTTTTCACCTCGGCAAGTTCAGTAATCGGCCGCTCCGGACCATTTTCATCGGTGCGAACCCGAATCTGATCAAAGTTGGCAATGGAACGCCGCTCTTCTCTCGGGTAGCGCACCATCAACTTCACTTCGTGCCGGCCGCGTTGCAGCCGCATGACCTCCTCACCATAGTAGGAAGCACGCACCGTCTCGGCTAATTTGGCATTGGAGATGCCTAAAGACTTGGCTTTCTTCTTGACCTTAAGCTCCATCTCTAATTTTCCGGGTGTGGAATCATCATTGATGTCAAACACTCCGGGGTAAGAAGCTAACTTTGCTTTACACTCTTCCACAGCTTTCTTGAGCCTGGAAAAATCTTCTGCTCGACCCAGCAGCCTAAATTCGATCGGAACACCACCCGGACCCATCATGGCGCTGTTGAATTTTAGCGACTCGACACCGGGAAATCCCTGGTTTCCAGTTAGCTTATTCCATTCATTGCGCCATTCCTTCAGTATGTAATTACTGGTAACAGGGCGATCTGCAGTATCGGTCAACTCCACAGTGATGCTGCCGATATGGCTGCCATCGGAGGTAAGGATTTGACCTGGTCCGGATTGGGATTTGCTGAAACCTACGGAAGTTTTGGTGAGCTTGACCAGCTTGGTCCCTTCGTCAGCAAAGCGTCTATCGAGATTGCGGATTGATTGTTCCAGTAGTTGAGTGGCATTTCGCGTAACTTTCGGTGGAGTTCCATCGGTGAAGGTGATACTGGCTTCGATCATTTTGCTGTCCAATTTCGGGAAGACCACAAAGGGGACCGTTCCACTTCGAACCAAACCCAACACCAGAATAAGGACAACAAGAGCCGAGCTGATGATAACTCCCGGGTTTCTCAATGCATAGCGTAGAGCAGGCATGTAAAGGTTAGTTGCTACCCATTGCAAACCGTTGTTACAGCTTCGACTCAGGAATTTGAAGAGCTGCACCACCTTTAGGAACGGATATATCAGGAAGGACCCCAGCAGGAAAATCAAAATGACCGGACCCCCTAAGGTCCACCTAAGGTAACCGGGCAAACCGCTGTTCCAACTTTTTAGTAGTTGGAGGGGAGATTTGCCACCTTCTTTATGAGCAAGGTGACAGGGGAGAATAAAGGTACTTTCCAACAGAGAAATCACCAGCATGGCAATCATAGCCAGAGGTAAACACGCAATAAATTTACCCATCACCCCAGTTACAAAAAACAACGGCATAAAAGCAATAACCGTGGTCGAAACAGAGGTAATAACCGAAGGTAGGACCTCAAATGTTCCATCTACGGCTGCTTTAATCGAACCTTTCCCCATTTGCCGATGGGAATGGATGTTTTCCCCGACGACAATGGCATCGTCGACAACTATCCCGAGTGCCATCAGGAAAGCGAACATGGTTAGCATGTTCAGAGTATTGCCGGTGAGATATAAGACGGCACAGGCACCTAGAATGGAGATTGGGATCCCTAAAGCAACCCAAAAAGCGAGGCGGGTGTCTAAAAACAAGGCCAATGCAATGAGAACCAACACTAAGCCTTGCAGACCATTTCGGGCGAGCAGATCCATTCTCTCCCAAACGTCAACGGAGCGGTCATCGTAAACCAGAATGTCGTATCCGGCTAAATCCTCACGTTCTTTCAGTTCTTTGGCTTTTTTCCGGACGGCATCCGTCATTGCTAACAGGTCTTCCTTTGAGGTCCGGCTGACCTCAATAATCATTGCCGGTTTGCCGTTAACGCGATGCTCTGAGGTGCGGTCGGAAAACTGATCCCGAACCGTTCCCAGGTCCCCTATGGTAAGCTGCGTCCCGTTGGGCAGCCTTTTTAGGACGATCTTTGATATTTCCGTGCCGGAAATATTTTTGTTGTCCCCTTTTACCAGAATATCCTGGGCGCGGGTCTTGATGGTTCCGCCGGGGAGTTCCATATTTTCTTCGCGGACGATTTCGGCCACTGTTTTGAGGGAAAGCTTATGTTTACGAAGGATCTTTTCAGGAATTTCAACATCAATCTGAAACTCCTTTGCTCCTTGGATCTCCGCCTCGGAAACATAGTCGAGAAGGATCAGTTCATCCCGGACTAACTCAGATACTGCTCGAAGTTTTTTTTCCGCCTCTTTGTCCTCGGTATTTTTCATCACCACGGCGACTTGAATTGCAGGAGAACGCATCGTGATTTGCTTGACTTCCGGATCTTCTGCTTTCAGGGGAAAACTAGGGATGCGGTCGACCTCGGAACGGACCTCATTTAGGATCTTCTGAGCATCAACTCCGGCTTCCAACTCGAGGACTATGTTGCCGACGCCTTCTTTAGCGATAGAGGTCATCTTTTTGACGCCGTCAATTCCCTGTACGGCTTCTTCAACTTTTTTGCAAATGCCGTCTTCGACTTCTTCAGTACTGGCACTTGGGTAGGGCACCTGCACGAGGATGATTTCCAGCTCAAACTCCGGGAAAACCTCTCTCCGCATACTGGCTAAGCTAACCACGCCAATGACCAGCGCACTGATCATCAGGATGTTCATAGCAGGTGCATTTTGGATTGCCCAACGGACGACCGATTTCATCAACGAGCCTCCTCTTTCACATCAATGCCACCGTACACAAAGGGGTGCGAAGAGACGATGACCCTGTCTTTGGCTTTCAAGTGTTCTGCGTTTGCCTTGATCAAAGCTTTGCCGTCTTGGATACGGGCAATTTGTACCGGGACAATTTTCAAGACGCCTATCCCTTTTTCCCCGGATTGTTTTTTGCCTACTTTCCATACCACTTTAGTGGCGGAAGTGTCGCCGCTGACCGAACCCGGCCGCACCGCACTTTCCGGGATTTCTAACAATACCGAGGAAGGCCGAACGGAAATCATAACGGTTACATACATTCCCCGTACCAAGGCCCTTGGGCCGCGTTTGCTGTTAACTTGATCGCAACAAGTATTTCCGGGATCGGGAACTAAAATTCGGCAGGGAAATGTCCTGGTTTTTTCGTCTACGCCGATACCGTCAAAACGATCCAAAAAGCCTTCCCAGTAATATTGATTGCCTTCCAGTTCATAAACCACTTTGACCGGCGTTTTGGGAAGCTGGTAGCGATGAGTAGGGTCAATTATCCCCTCACTGGATAGTTCCCCTTGTTCCATGACCCAAGCTAGTTCTTCCCGCCGAAGGTTACAAATGACTTCCACCGCCGAGGTGTCTTCGACTGTCACCAGGGTAGTTCCGGATTTGACGTAGGTGTCTTGTTCCACCTGATTACTGACAACCACGCCATTAAAGGGGGCATAGATATAGGTGCGTTCCAGGTCCAGACGAGCTTTCTTCAATCTGGCTTTGACCAGATCTAAGGCGAACGATAATCGATCCCGTCTTTTTTTGTGCGAGCGGAGATCATTTTTTACTTTTTGGAGGTTGTTGCGGGCATTGAGTTCCTTTTGCTGGGTCTCCTCCAGAGCTGAGTAGCTGCCGGCTCTTTGGGCAACCAACCTTTGGGCTCGGAAAAGTTCCTTTCTTTGCAGAACCACCTGCTCCTGGGCAAGTTCAATAAGGTCTTTAGTATTTTCCAGATCGATCTCGAGTTCATTTAGTCCTGCCTCCGCCTGGTTCATTTCCTTAGTTAGGCGTTCGACCTCAAGTTCGTAGTCCCGAGAATCAATTTGTACCAACAAGGTCGCTTCGAAGGGATGATTCGGAGGAAAGGAGGGGATAGCGGCAAGTGGAGAGTGAGCAAAACCGACACTGCTGGCAGCCAGTAAGAATGGATTTCCGCGCTTAACGTAATCCCCCGCCTGACATTCGGGGTTCTTGTAAATAACTCGGCCGCCTACCTCAGCGGCTAATTGTACTTCGCGGTAAGGCACTACCAACCCGTCGACCTCGATCTGCAGGTTGCCTTTGTAGAATGCAGCTGGTTCTGTCCGCACCAGGGGTATTTTCTTCTCTTTGGGTTCTTCCGCTAAGGGATCCCGTTTTCCAATTGCAATAAACCCGCCAACTCCACAGGCGAGGATGATAAGCGGTAAAATCACTCGCAGGGTTTCACCGGTGAACGCTTTAAATGATGGCATGAGTTCTCAAGCCTCTAAATAGGAAAGATTAATTCAACGATGACGTTTCAAAAGACAAACGAGCCGGGCTTTGGTTCTGAACTTTTTTCTTTGTCTTCTGGTTTTTCCCCGAATCTGCGGAAACAAGGGGATGAATACCTAACGCCGACAAAGAAAATTGAAATATATGATCCGCAATCATCTTGGGTTTAAAGTTCTTTTTCTGGACTGCTTCGGTTACCATCATCATCTGAATGGGTTTGCAAATTTTGTAAAAAACAACTTGGGCAATAATACTGAAAGCGATTTTTTGTAATTGGGGACGGGGCATTTTTTGCGGCACCAATTCAGACAAGATAGACAGAATCAGTTCAAATTGGGGCCGGATATAATCCTCAGCCATTTCCCGGCAAGCCCCCGTCGGTTGGACCATTTCCCGCATCATCAGTTGAGTTTGCCAGGGTAATTCTTGTGCCACCAACAGCCGGGTGATCATAACGTTAATAAAATCTTGCAATTTCTCTTCCGGAGGAGTACCTTCCGCCCATTCCGGCAAAGGAGTTTGCTCTTCCCGAAAACGATGAGCATACTTTAACGTCTCAATATAAAGGCGTTCCTTATCACCGAAATGATAGTTGATAAGGGCAAGGTTGACTCCAGCCAGCCGGCTGATTTGCCGCATGGTGGCCCGTTCGAAACCGAATTCGGCAAAGGCTTCGCCGGCGGCAAGCAAGATTTTGGAACGAGTATCTTCTTCCATGGCATTGATAATTGGGGTTAGAAAAACTAAACAAGGGTTTTAAACGATCGTATTAAACATATGTTTAAAAGTCAAGTTGTCTCTGTGGATTATTACCGGGCAGCTGGGCTTAAGCTGTTGAGCTGCTTGACCCTAAGGCGATTTTCAGCCACACTGAAAAAGAATCTTTTTTGCACATGTTTTGAGGCTTTCCTATGACCAAGCCTTCCCCGGACGATGGCAAATCCTTTTCCCATGAATTGCCGACCCTGATTCAAGGGGATTCTCCTTCTCCTCAAGATCCACAAAAGACCACGGTGGGAAAAGAGGGAATTTCCGCTGAGCCCCCGGTGCCATTATCCCGAATTGGGGATTATGAATTGCTGGAGGAGATAGGCCGAGGGGGAATGGGGATTGTTTTTAAGGCTCGCCATGTTCGCTTGAATCGATTGGTCGCCTTGAAAATGTTAACTGCCGGCGTATTAGCTCGGCCGGAAGATATTCAACGATTTGAGAATGAAGCGGCTGCAGCGGCCCAATTGCAGCATGCCAACATTGTTGCTCTCTACGAAGTCAGCAGTTCCGATGGCCAACCGTATTTCTGCATGGAATATATCCATGGCTATAGCTTAGCAAAGCGAACCCAGATGGGCGGCATTCCCGGACAGTTGGCCGCAAGTTATTTGGAGCGGGTTGCCCACGCCGTTCATTATGCCCATTCCAAAGGGATTATTCATCGGGACTTAAAACCGGGGAATATTCTCCTGGATGAAGATGAGCAGCCGAAGATCACCGATTTTGGTCTGGCAAAATTAATTCAAAGCGATTCCGGGCAAACCCGAACGGGAACGGTTGTGGGCACTCCCAGCTACATGGCTCCCGAACAAGCCAATGCCAGTAAAAACCTGAGCCCCGCTTGCGATGTGTATTCGCTCGGAGCCATTCTTTATGAGCTAATTACCGGGCATCCGCCTTTCCTGGGACAAACGGCTTTGGCAACGCTCCACATGGTAGCCAATCAGGATCCCGTTACTCCGCGGATTCTCAATCCGCAGGTAAACCGCGATCTGGAGACGATTTGCCTGAAATGTTTGGAAAAGGATCCGTCCCGCCGCTACGAAAGTTCCGAGAAACTTGCCCAGGATCTGCGAAGATTTTTAGATGGAGAAGCCATTTCCGCTCGCCCCATCAACTTTATTGGCCGCACCATCAAATGGGCTCGCCGCCGCCCGGCATTGGCGTCTTTGTTGCTGTTGACGCTCACAGTGCTGTTGGGATTTTCCATTTACCAATGGCGGGTGGCCGAAGGGGAACGGGTACTTCGGGAGGACATGGAGTACCAAAAGGAGCAGGCAGAACTGCAGAAGTTTCAGGTCGAGAGAGCCAACTTGGAGATTCGCCAACGCGAACTCATCTTGCGGCACCTCTACTATCTCGGCCAGATGAGGCAAGTTGCCTATGCCTGGGAAGAGTCGGATGTTAGCCGGGCCGCGAAGTTGCTGGATATTTGGGCTAATCCCAGAGATCAACCAGATCTTCGCGACTGGGAATGGTATTTTCTCAAGAGCTTATGCTTAGGCCGGCGAACCTTGTCCGGGCACGAAGGCCGGGCGCGTGCTGTAGTCTATAGTCCCGATGGAACTCATCTGGTTTCAGCAGGAGGTCCCGTAGGCAGGCCGGGAGAAATTAAAATTTGGCAGGCCAAAACCGGGAAACTTCTCAAGACTTTGCCGCAAAAACACACCATGATGATTTCCACCCTATCTTTTAGTCCCGATGGAAAGCTGTTTGCTACTGGCAGTGATGACACGACTATCCGCATTTGGAATGCAACGAGTGGAGCAGAGGTAGCGGCCCTCCCGAAACATCCGGGTTATGTCACGGGAGTGAGGTTTTCTCCTAGAACCCAGCACCTCGTTTCTACAGATAGCACCGGGACGGTCCATATATGGGACTTGGCCAACCCCCGTACTCCCAAGCTTGTTTCCCAAAAGCAAGAACATAGTAGCGGAGCAACCTCGATTGCTTTTTCTCCGAACGGGAACCTTTTTGCAACCGGTGGTTTGGATGAAAAAGTTCTCCTGTGGGATACGGCGGGGAAAGTGATTAAGACTCTTCGCGGCCATCAGGGGGAGGTGCTATCGCTTGCGTTTGGTCCCGAGGGAGATCAGTTGGTCAGTGGCGGCGGACCTTCCGTTCGAGGTGGCCAGATGATTCGTTGGAATGTTGCCTCAGGGAAGATCATACAAATCCATGACGGCTTGGTCCGCAGGGTGCTGGCAGTGGCAACCAATCGGTTCGGCCAGATCGGCGCAGCGGCCAATGATGGCCGGGTTTACCTTTGGGATAATCGCCATTCGACGGAACCAATTCATTTCCGAGCAGATCCTCAGCTAATCTATGGGCTCAGTTTTAGCCCGGATGGAACATCACTGGCCACGGCAGGAATAGATGGGCATATTCGAGTTTGGAATAGTTCCGGAGGACTGGAAACCTTCAAACTTCCAGGGCATCCACGAACGGAATTCCTGGCCTTTAGTCCCAAAGCCAATCTTTTGGCCACAGCCGGTAAGAGTAGGAACCGGGACGGGGAGATCATCTTGTGGTCACCCCTTGAAGGTAAGCGGATCTTGACTCTCAGGGGGCATTCCGGCCAAGTGCGGGGGATTGCCTTTAGTCCGGACGGCAAAAAGATCGTTAGTTGTGGCGACGACCGCAAAGTGCGCCTCATTGACCTCGGGAATCAGGAGAAATCCTTGGAGATGAATAACCACACCGAGCGAGTATTTGCGGTTGCTTACAGTCCGGATGGAAAATGGATCGCCTCGGGGGGAGAAGATCACCGGATTCTCCTCTGGGATGCCCACAATGGCTCATTCTTAAAAGAACTTCCCGGTGGGAATGGAGTGCTGACATTGGCATTCAGTCCGGATGGCAAATTTCTGGCTTCCGGTAGCTACGAACGCAAAGTGCGGCTATGGAATCTATCCAAAGGGCTGGACAATGTCATTGGTTTTGCTCTGACAGGCCATTCCGGATCAATCCGGTCGGTTGCTTTTAGTCCGGATGGTGGGCTCCTTGCCTCAGCAAGTAGTGACCTAACGATTCGCATCTGGGATGTAAAACGCAAAAAGCAATTCCAGATTCTGGAAGGATCAACCCGACCTATCTCCGCTGTTTCGTTCCATCCCGAAGGCAAGCGTCTTGCCAGTGTTGGAAATGAAGGTGTTGTCCGGTTGTGGGACTTAGTCACCCGCCAGGAGATCCTTCAACTCAAAGGTCCCGGCGGTTATCTCCGCACGGTTGCCTTTAGTGCGGATGGCTGGAGCCTGGCTGCGGCGGGAAAAGAAACCGGAATTCATATTTGGAAAGCCCGGTGAACTCACTCCGGCGTTTGAGATGATTGGGATTTTGCGGATTCTTGTTTCTTCACCCGGCTACTCAAGATCCACCTTCCCAACAAGGCACTTGTTCCCCGCAACCAAAGGGAAGCCCGCTTGCCAAACACCCCGCCAAGCTTGAAAGCGAGCATCTCCATGGCACGGGAATAAATTTCTACCATGGGGCCTAAAAGGGGACGATTGGCAACATTATCAAAGGCTGCATTCACCTGGGCAAACCTGGACGCCTTCAGTTGTCCCAAGGATTTACACCAGATGGCAAAGTGTTCGCAGTTAAATGTAAAGAAATGATATTGGAGGTTTTTTCCCACCTGGTCCAAGGCAAACCGGCAAACATCCTCAGGGGGAACAGCAGGCAAGTCCGGGTATTCCCAGTGCTGCGGCTGTCGCCCCAGCAGAAATTGCTCCCAAGTCACTTTGTAAACCATGTTGGTATCGCGAAAATCTACGACGTGGTTCTCGCCCACATAAACACCCAAGTGAAAGGCGTTGCCGATAAAGACCGCGTAAGCTTCTCCAGGTGTTTTCTCCACTTCCAGGGGATCGGGAGCTCCGTAGATTTGGGCAACGTGAGTATCCCTGGCCGTCAAGGAAAGGTAGATGAGCATTCCGCCGAATAGTAATAGCTTGACCCCGATAAGGATCGCCAATCCGTCGGTCATGGTTGGGTCGCGACTAAAGATCGCAGCCAAGATGGCAACTCCACAGGTCAGCCCACCACTAACATAAAGAATAATCCGGTGCCGAAAATCCCGTAGGCGTAAACCAATCAGAATTTGAACCAACCCGTCGGCAAAAAGGGCGGTACCAACAACAATAGCCAGTAGGGTCACGGATATCGACAAGCGGTAGAAGAGGAAAAATCCAATCAACAAATCAATCACAGAGTGGCAGAATATAACGAAGAACCCATGGACTTGATGCCCGCCGCGAATTTTTCCCACCATCCATTGAGCCAACTTGAGTAAGCCGGAAATTATGAACAAGATTCCAATCAACCACAGAATGGATTCGGCAACCGCTAAGGGGACGATGATGGAGGCGAAGCCGAGCAGGGCAATAATAATACCGGTCGCTAGAAGCGTGTAGCGCTGCTTGGAAATGGTACGGACAAGGTTTTCGCGAAACCGCTCCAATGGTGCGAGATTGGACATATTCCACCTAAGATAAAAAGACCACCTGCAGTATTTTTATAGGGTTTTCGGGCTCGGGAAAAATTTTTCTTCGGAGCCAGGATTGATCCCGGATTGTAGATCGTGGGAATATTGGTGAGAGGATGTATCGCTTAAGATTTCCAAGGTTTTTGTTCCAATATCAAACCAGTGCCCCAAACTCATTCTCTAGAAAAGAATTGTTGCCAATGCAGGCCAATTCCTGCCAATCACCGATCGAACGTTGACGTCCATTGCCAAAGAAAGCCAATATCATCGGTTGGCAATATTTGGCATTAATTCCACCGTCAACATACGGGGAATTCGGTGAAGGGGGCACCGTCAACTATCAACTAACGGGGAATTTGCACAGTCGAGGAACGGGCATTCTCGGGAAATGAAACGCAGAGATCGCGGAGAAACGTAGAGGTAGTATCAGGAGTGGATTGTAGTATTGGCGAGATTTGCCAAGCGGGGCTCGGGTGTCCGAAGTACGGTTTTTGGCAGGGATGCTTGTTCCAGTAATCCGCTGGCTATTTCCGGAATATCCCTCAGTTACTCCGCTGGTTATTTCCGGGGTATCCCTCAGTTGTGGCGAGTTGCCCCGGTAATGTTCATCCGGTATCTTGGAGGAAGTTACAAATCATTGGAGTATCCACTATGAACCGGTTAGCATTTGGTTTCCCATTGGTTGTCGGGACCGGGGTATTTCTGTTGGCAACGGCGAGTTTCCAAGCCAAGCCGAATGCGAAAGCCTTCGGTTGGATGACCGACTTAAAAAAAGCCAAGGCATTGGCCAAACAGACCGGCAAGCCGATGTTTATCACTTTCCGCTGCGTTCCCTGAACGGATTGCCGCCAATTCGACGAACAGGTTGTTCGTCTTGAAGGAATCCGAGAGGTTGCTAACAAATTTGTTCGTGTTCGTTTGGTGCGAATTACCGGAGTGGATCTGAACCATTTCCAATTTGATTATGATCTGACCTGGTTTGCTTTTTTTATGAACCACCAAGGTAAAGTCCTGGGCCGCTATGGGGGCCGGGATGCCGGCGATGCTGAAGGCCGGATTTCTCTGCCGGGCTTGCGCTATGCCCTCAACAAGGCATTAAAATCGCATGCCGACAAACCAAATGAAAAACCGCAAGGCCCCCAAAGAGGACCGGACTTTATTGAGAATTATCCGCCGGCAAAGCAGTTCAAGAAAAGAGAGTGCATTCATTGCCATCAGGTTTATGAGATCAAACGGGAGCATCAAAAGGAACTAAAGAAGTGGGACCCGAAATCTCGATGGCGTTATCCGTTGCCGGAGAATGTGGGTATAGTCCTGCATCCGATCCAGGAAGATACAATCAAATCGGTATCCAAAGGTTCTCTCGCAGAACAGGCCGGTCTAACGGCTGGGGATAAACTTCTGCGCTTAAATGGAATCTCCGTTGGTTCTTTCGCCGATGTCACCTTTGGATTACACATTGCTCCGGAGAAGGGAACGATCCCTGTTGAATGGCTTCGAGGAAATGAAAGACGGAAGGGATCATTAAAACTTCCCACCGGTTGGCGAAAAACCAATATTACCTGGCGGCCTTCCTTACTGGAGATTCTTCCCAACCTGCCGCTGTTTGGGGAGGATTTGCCGGAGGCGGAGAAGAAAAAGCTGGGACTTGCGGAGAAACATCTCGCCTTTAAGCAAGACCCTACTGTCAGCAAGACAGCCCGTGAAGCTGGAATTAAACCGGGAGACATAATCATTGGTTTGAATGACCAGAAGATGGAGATGGACTTGTTTGAGTTGCTTGGTCATGTCCGCCAAAATTACCTTGTCGGTGATCAGCTCAAAATCAATGTTATCCGAAACGGAAAACGCTTGAAGATTCCACTGGAATTAAAATGACGGCTGCTGGTATTTTCCGGTGCGAAGGCAATCCTATCCAAAATCCTGTTTCCGCCTGAACGCAGGTTGAGTGAATTCCATGGCGTCACCTGATTGCATATCCCGAGAAGAGTTGCATGACTTTTACTTCGGGGACTTGCAGGAGTCGCGGTGTTTGCAGATAGAAGAACACCTGAAGACTTGTTCCGCCTGCCAGCAAGGATTCCGGGAACTGGAGGAAGAGGATCCGCTGTTAACCGTGATGAGTTCCAATGATGAAGCCGGAGAGGATGACGGAAAATCCAGCGTCCTGGAAATTATGAACCGATTGCTGTTGCCACCGGACCGCACACCGGAATTTGCCTCTTCGGAGGCCGACCTTCAATCCACCGTCTCCGCTTTCAATCAATACTCCTTTCTGGCTCCTGCGCAAAATCCGGATGAGATCGGCCGGATTGGTTCGTTCCGAGTATTGGAAGTCCTTGGGGCGGGAGGAATGGGAATTGTATTTCGAGCCGAGGACCCGCGGTTGGGCCGACAGGTGGCCATTAAAGTATTGAAGCCGGAGATAAGGTCGCGGCAAACGGAGCGGATTCGGTTTCTGCGGGAAGCCCGGGCCATGGCCAAATTGCAGAGCGATTATGTGGTGCCGCTGTTGGCCATTGACGAAGAAAACGGGGTTCCCTTTTTGGTCATGCCGTACCTAAAGGGCCAATCTTTGGAGGACCGCCTGAGTCATGGCGAGCCTTTGTCGCTGCTGGAGATTATTAAGATCGGCAAGGAAATTGCTATCGGTCTGGGGGCAAATCACATCCGTGACCTAATTCACCGAGACATAAAACCGGGCAACATCTGGCTGCAGCTTTGGGATGATCCCGCCAATGAGCGGGATTGCCGCTATTCATTCTGGCGCGTGAAAATACTGGACTTTGGTTTGGTCCGAGCCAGAGATGAAGTGGAACTGACCCAATCCGGGCAAATAGTTGGTTCTCCGGCTTACATGTCACCTGAGCAGGCGATGGGGAAACCGGTCGATGCCCGCAGTGACCTGTTCAGCTTGGGAAGTGTTCTCTACCGAATATGTTCCGGACGAATTCCTTTTTCCGGAGAAACGGCAATGGGGGTCCTCACAAATATTGTCAATACTCCGGCGAAACCACTAACCACATACAATCCCAAGATTCCCGCTAATTTGAATCGCTTGGTTTTATGGCTCTTGGAAAAAGATCCTGCGAAGAGACCTGATTCCGCACAAGCTGTAGTCGAGGAGTTTTTGAAGATAGAGGCAGACATCAAAGAAAAATATACCGGGAAAAAGACAAATTCCCGTTTGCTTAGAGCGGGAGTGTTTGTCACAGCCGTTCTATTTCTTGGCGGCATGTTGTGGATAAGTTATGCTTTTTTTTGGAGAGTTGCCTACGAAAAGCCGTCTCAAGGAAAATCCAGTATTCCCGGTCCAATCACCAAGTCCAAAAGCAAACCTCAGGATCCTTACGCTTCCATTCGTGATCCCAACCGTCGAGTGTCCAAGTGGGTGATTGATCATGGGGGAAGTGTCCGCATTACTTTTGACCAGAAGAACGAACTGTACTTTGCAAAAGGCCAGGAGTTGCCCCAGAAGAAATTCCTGTTGATTGGAGTTCACATGTCCGGTGGGGTAAAAGTTAAGGATGAAGACTTACCCCGATTTCAAAAGGTGCCGAATTTGTACACACTCAATTTGCCGGATGAGCCAATTACAAATCAAGGAGCGAAACATTTACGCAGAAATTCTCGCCTGAGTTTATTGGACTTATCCCGAACCAAAATTACCGATGAAGGATTAAAAGAGATTGGAGCCATGCATTGGCTATTCGACTTGCGGTTATCGGGGAACCAAATTACCGACAAGGGGTTAGGCTATTTAAAAAACCTGAAGCGGCTGAGTACATTGGATATCGAACGAATTGATGCCACCGAGGAAGGAGTTGCCAATCTGATCAAAGCTCTTCCGCAATGTCAGATTAAATCTGATTTTCCGCGGGGTAAGTGAAGGGAGTCATCAAGGCCGGGAATGGCTGGCTCCAATCACATTGTCATTCCATTTCAGACCGGCACCAACTTCATTTCGCTCGTTGAGGAACAAGTCATCGCCTTCGATAATGCGGCTTTCGCAGAACTTGACGGTGCCGTTGGCGAAAAGGACATTTTGGCCCAATCCATGATGGTTTGGACTGTTGAGTTCAGTAGAGGCGTTAAACAAGTTTTCCGGCGGGCCGTCGGAAACAATGGCGACAAAAACGGGCTTGAATTCGGGTTTGAAACCCGGACCATGGAACCCATTCTCATCCTGGTATCCCAAGGTGTAGCCGTAGCAAGGAGTAAATTTCTTGGCTAAGAGTTTAAACTTTCTTTCATCCATGGTAACCGCATCTTCGTAGGCCTCCGGCTTAACCGGCTTTTCTCCGCCGGGGCAACGAATGACGAATTTCTTGGATAGAAATCCTAATGCGATCAGCTTGGGAAGAACCAAGCCGGCGACATTTCGTGGGGGCGAGGCAATCGTGGCCACATTGGGAAATTGTTTCTCCTTGTCGGCTTCGGCATAAGCTTGCAAACCTGCCCAGATTTCCCGCAGACTGTCCTGGCACAGGACCCGGCCGTGCATGACTTGGCTGCGATAAAGCCAGGGCACACTAACGCCAATGACAACAAAGATCATGGCCGCAGCGACCAGGACATCCATTCGTCTCCAGAAGGGGCGAACCGGTCCCAACGACCGCGCAGGGGGAGAAGAATAGCGAGGGAAATTGGCCGGCGATGTTTCCGGGAATGCTTGGACCGTCCTCATGGCCAGACCCGATGGTGGTTCCGGACATTCGCTGTCCGCAGCCAAAGGGGAAAGAAGGGAACGGAGTTTTTCCACTTGGTGGCGTGCTTCCGGATGGGATTGCAAATGCTCTTCGACCTGTTGTTGCTCAACGTGTGTCAAAGACTTTAACAAGTACCCAATAAAGTTTTGTTCAATCTCTCTACTCAAAGGAAACCTCATCGAACAAGGATTCAATCTAATAAAGAACCTGAAGCTTGCCAAACTTCGTTTAAACGATTCATGGCGGTGTGCAACCGGGATTTCACCGTGCCAACTGGAATACCCACGATTTCTGCGATTTCTTTATATTTTAGCCCTTGGTAATAAGCCAAGATGACGACCTGTTTCAAGAAGTCGGGGAGGCCGTTCACCGATTCGCGAACCCAATTGGCCCGCTCTTTTTCCTGGACCTGATCTAAGGGGTTCGCGAGGTTAGATTCTAGTAGTGACAGCAGGCTTTGCACATCACCGCTGCCGCTTTCATCGTTATCCTGATCCAAACTTACCGCCTGGTGCCGTCCCACTCGCCGCAATGCATCAATCGCTTGATGCGTGGCAATCGTATACAACCAAGGCCGAACCGGACGGCCGGATTCATACATGTCGATCTTGGTGTACAGTTGCAAGAAAGTATTTTGGAAGACATCCTCGGCTAAATTGGCATCCCCCACATAGCGGCGCAGGTAGCCATATAATTCCCGCTCATACCGGAACACCAAGGCATCAAACGCATCCCGTTCGCCGTTCCTAAAGCGAGTCAGGAGTTCCTCGTCGGAGCATTGGTGAAGTTTGGGGGTAAATTTCACTTCCTGTATACTCTTTTTACGCCAGGTTGCCCGGACAGGTTCAAAACGGTTGAAGAATTAACTTCCAGGAGATGCCGAAGTCCAGATATTATCCTAGGGAAGAATGTCCTTTCCAACAATTGTATACTTGAGAGACGAAAGAATTGCATTTTTTAACCCGAATCGAAGCATTGCCTTTTTGGTCTCCTATTGGAGGGTTAGGATTGTCTTGTTCCTTCGCTCTTATGAAAGTTGTCCCTCTCTAGCATCGACAAAATCAAAATAATCCGCACCCCAATTCATTCGCTCTTGACAAACCCCTATAATACTTGCGGAGCAGAGGAGCACTTCAATCACTCATCTTTGACTTTGCATATCAATCGGCGAAGTGCCACCAATCGATACTTGTAATCTGGTTCTAACCCTATCGCTGACAACGAAATCGAGCCATGCGGAGCGTCCGCTTTGTTCGTACCGAACCAACCAAGTCTGTCAATCGAGGTAAGGCGAAGGAAACGCGCAAGAAAAGAAATCGACAGAACTTTCCTAGATTGGGGCTTTTTCTAATTCGAGGCACTTCTTGTGCCGAAATAGTAAGTAGCCCAGGAGGATGATTTGATCAGCGGTGAGTAGTCCGGCAATTTGGGAAAACCCACCGCCAGGGTACTTGGGTCTTTGAGTTCGGTTTTGTTTGGTTTTATCTCGCCTTGGTCGAACCTTCCGGTCTCGGTCCCGCACGAAGCGAAGGCCGACGGTCAGCAAAAATGGTTCCAACCCTGATTCACCAGGCAAAGGACGTGCCTGTTGCTTCCCCACGATTTCGGTCGGAGAAGGCCAAGGGAATCACTGTTGTACGTTGTGAACTGGAGTGCCTGCCATGAAAAAAGTCTTTACCACCGGCCAAGTGGCGAAGATCTGTAAAGTTGCCCCCCGAACGGTGAGTAAATGGTTCGATTCGGGCCGGCTCCGTGGCTATCGGATCCCCGGCAGCCAGGATCGGCGCATTCCCCGTGAACAGCTCATCAAGTTCCTGAAAGAACACGGAATGCCTTTGGGGGAACTTGAAGAGGAAGGACTTCACAAAATTCTGGTCATTGGAGCGGAAAAGCTCTTCATCGACCGCCTGCAAGAGTTTCTGCCGCCGGAGGAGAATTTCAAATACGAAATTGCCAACAGCGGTTTTGAAGCCGGCATCATGGCGGAGAGTTTCCACCCCGACAGCATCATCATCGACCTGGCCATGGGCCGGAGCGAAGCATTGCAAATCGCCAGCAACCTGCGCCGCAATGTCGCCTACGAAGGCACGATGATCATGGGCTTGGCCAGTGAAGACGAACCTGATCCAGAAGGACTGCTCAACTACGGCTTCAGCGAGACCTTCAAGAAGCCGTTTGACGTAGCTCTTCTGGTTGAGCGCATTCATTCGCTCGTGGAGGAGCAGCGAGACAATCTGTAAGCCGTACCCTGGCCCAAGTTGTCCGGTCTGCTTCTTTCATTGGCGTCCGTAGCCAGATCCTTACTGTGTGGAGGATCTGGCTTTTTTTTGTTGTTGGAGTTTTGGTTGACTCAAGTTCGGATCCCCAGCAACTCTTTTCGGCCTTCCTTAATTGCAAATAAATGATAATTTTGCATTGACCAGTAATTTCGGTAACACCTTCCTCGAACAGATTTTGCATATCTTGTCTGAAAATTACCAAACAAATCCCACCATTTACGTCCTAAGTCTGAATACTTGTAAACTGTGTTTGGGTCTATAAAGCCCCAAAAAAGGTTTCCTGCAACTTTTGAAAGAACAGTAGAAACCAACTCAATAGATTGTAACTCAACCCACCAACTTTCAAATAGTTCTGTTGAAACTATAGCAACATCAATATCTGATTTAGAAGGATCAAATGTCTTCCCCAACTTACCTGGAACAGGGGAGAAACCCAAGTGTCCACTTCCACAGATTATTAATTGAAGCGGATGAAGCTTTATCTTCATATTGTCTAAAAATCTGCGGGATAGGTCACTCTTAAATAATGGTTCAGCCTCATGGGGGGCTCCATAAAAAGCCGCCGATTGCCCTGAGTGGAAATATTGATTTAGAACTCTAATTTCGTCGAAAGAAGAAGAGGTTAAATCATCCTTGTAATCGGCATACGCCATTGCAAATTTACTCCTTGACCAGCAAATTTGGCTTTTTCAAATAACTTTCCGGTTAAAATTTATCTACCTATACGTTCGCGATTTGCTCTTTCATCCTCCCAATTGGCATCTTTTTCGTAATTTCGTGCTAATTCGAGAAAGGCATCCGCAAGCTTTGGACTGGTTGACCGAACATGTTTAGCCAGTTGTTGATATCGGGTAACAAGCTGTCGCTCTTGTTCTCCACCTTCTGTCGGGGAGCGGGTAACAATGCCGCGAGAGTTAATGATGCCGGTTACAAAACCATTGAAAAACTCCTTAGTTCCAATTTCCTCCATTAGTTCAACTAACGATTGTGAAGGCCAATTCTTTCCTAATTTCTTGGTGGCACGAGCGAATATTTCTCCTAGGGATAGGTCGCAAACAGAACGTCTGCCGCGTGAATCTGCCAATTGTTGGACTTCACTTACCCAACTACGAGTGTATGCTATATTTAGTGTATGATCGTCTTGTGTACCTGGTATTCGGGAAAACCGATCAAGGAGTTTTCGTGAATTAAGTGCCATGAGTTGATCTTCTTCTGTCAACTCTTCGTTTGCAGGATCTTCATTCTCTCCCCGAAATACCTTTGTTAGCAAATCTACAAAAAATTTAGGAGCTGAATCGATAATAGTTTCTAATGTTTTAGGCCCAACTTCATTAAACTCAGGATCAAGTAGTGGTAGAAACCCCCACTCGATACGGGCGAGTCTATTGGGGTCAAATCCATTGTCCTGCTGCAAAAACTTCACTAGCTGTTGGATTGTGTAGTTGATCTGGCTTGAATCGGGAAGTTTCTCAGTGTTTTTTTTATTAAGGGCGAATTCAAGCGTTTCAGCAACCATCTCACATGTTAACGAAACGCCGTCCTGAATGGCTGAGTAAACTACCTCAACGGCTGAAAATCCTCTGCCTACTTCAATCAATGAGCTTCTGGCAAAAT
>CAZPPD010000005.1:0-19102 GCA_964588185.1 uncultured Alcaligenaceae bacterium
GCGCAGCCGGGCGGCGAGCGGCAGGTGCTCCTTCGCGGCCGCCAACCCGGCACGAGTGAACTTAAACAATACGCCATCTGGTCCTTTGATGCCTTACCGGATTACCTGGCGAATCGGAAAGATCCGGTTCTATTTGAATTTACCTTTGATATCTTTCGCACAACAAAAGGAACGGAAGATAAAGGAGTTATATGTAATCTTCTCTTTGTTTATGGAGGTTATGAGGTTTCTGATATAGAGAACCCTCAAGGAGAAGGACTACTCAAAGAGTTCAGAGAGGAATTACGGATTGCTCAGGAAAAGATCGAAAACCGTTATCAAAAGCGGTGGGAGAGAGCGACTTCCAAAGAAAAAGAGGAAATAGAAGCGGAAAAACAAAAGGATGCGGAAGCCGTCAAGGATTTGCTGATCCAGAAATATAAAATATTTGAAGCACCGGGAATTCAGGTTACGGATTATCACACCCAATATATTTATGTGCCTACCTCTCTGTTTGAGAAATTAATTGAGGAACAAAGAAAAGGCGTCATTCCGGAAGAACCTCATCCTATCCTCAAAGTCCTGGTAAGTGTAAATGAAGATCCCTCCAGCCGAAATCAATTATTGGGGGTTGCCCGGCGGGACTTATATCTACTAGCAGATACTCTCCCATTCTGGCAGAATTTCCTCAAGGGAGTCGTTGGTCTGTGGTGCAATATGTTGCTGGTTTTATCCATAGCTGTTGCTTGCAGTACTTATCTCAGCGGCATTATAAGTTTCTTGACCGCTATGTTTTTTCTGGGCTCGGGATTGGTGATTGAATTTATTCGAGACGTGGCTGCCGGAAAATCGGTAGGCGGCGGACCATTGGAGTCGGCTTTTCGCTTATTCAATCGCAAGCCGTTAACGGTCACCTTGGAAGAAAGTGCGATGGCCTTTAAACACGGCGATGTGGTCTATCAATTCCTATTGAACTTTGTGCTAAAATTAATTCCTGATGTGCATCGTTTTTATCTGACAGAATATGTTTCCAATGGATTTAATATTCCGGTCGGTTCCCTGCTTTTCCTGGATATTTTCTTACCCATGTTGGGATATATGATCCCCTGGTTTGTGCTGGCATATTACATGATGAATTCCCGGGAAATTGCCAACCCGATGTAAATACTTAGAGGTTGAGTCCAATGGCAATTAATTATCAACGCAGAGCGTTTCACCGAAAACTTATTTACGCCGGTATCATTATTGCCCTGGTAACGGTTTCCTGGTTTCACCGCAAGATGGTGATTGAACCGCAAGCTTTTAACTTGCGGTTGAGAGCAACCACCCGGGGAGAAGTGGAACTAACCAGTTCGGCGTTACGCTTGACTTTGCTGCCGTCGCGGGGATTGGCAACCTGTTTTCTTTGGCAGTTGGCAATTGAGAAGAAGAAAAAACATCAATGGAATGAACTGGAATTGGTTGTTCGCTCCATTACCAAACTTCTAACTTACTTTTTCTCCCCTTTGTTATTTCAAATTTGGAATTTTTATTATAACGTTTCCGTGGAATGTGATCGAACCACCGATAAGTATTTTTACATAACGCGAGGGTTGCAGTTATTAGCCGAAGGGGAACGCAAACATCAAGGCATCCATGATCTGGAGGACTTCGCCGGCACCCGGACACCGTTTCCGGGAAATCCGGATATGCGCTTTCACATTGCCATGTTCTACCAGATGAAAATCGGCAACAGCGATGAGAAAAATGCCATGCGCTGTATGTTCGATATGAGCTGTATCGATCCCCTCGAACGCGACCCGCGCAATTTCTATAGGACCGAAGGGGGACGGGAAACGGTTGATTTAAAGGCTTTCCGGCTCTTTTGTGAGAAATATCCGCGGTTAGTCCGCCGCTTGCGGGCCAAACTTCGCTGTAGCGAACCGCGAGATGTGATCGCTTTTTTGGAACGGAATTATAATGTTCCTTCTCGATTTGATCACTCGGCGTTGAACGATGACCAACGGGATTCCACGCCCTTATTGGACCGGACCGAGCGATTCCCGGTACTGCCGCCGGTATTCCAAGAAGACCGCGACAACTATCCCACGTTCACTGAAGACTTCAGTGTGTTTGTGGCCGCCCGCCATTGGCATGGCTACGCCCAGGAACCATTGCCGCCGCCCTACAAAGAACTCCGCCAAAATGAGCCCCCCTATGATCGGCAAAAGTACCGGTTGCCGAAAATGATGAGCCAAATCTTTCGGAGTTTTTATCCACGAGCCCAGTCCTCCGTGGCTGAGGACCTGGAATCAGAGGGCTGGTTTGATGAAAGCGGTTGGACCATTCGCCGCTGGTTTGTTGACATGCCCAGCCAAGAATCCGGAGAACCGGTGGTTGTCGGCCGCGAACGCAAATATCATGTGGGGCCGGCCTGGCAGAAAGCCTTTACCATGTATAGTTCTTTTGGCAGAAAAAACGGCCTTCTCATTGGACCGGAAGAGCGAGAAATATTGGAAGTTTTGGCGGAAGAGCACAAAAAGAATTTCGGCCCGATTGAATTGACCGAGCAACAGCGCCGGCAGGTCGATGATTATGCCCGGAAATGTGCTGATGCCTTCAGTCAACTGAGGTGGAATCTTTCTTACCGGCGAACCACCAATTTCGATGAGCATTATTACACTTGCAAAGTGGAACGGTTGCCTTCGGTGATTCGAGTCAAAGAAATGCTCTTTAACGCTGCTGAGTTGGCTTCCCGGTCGGCCAATGCGGAGGCTTTACAGTTATATGACAAAGCTCTCCACGATTGGCTTCAAATCTTGCTTCGTCATGAAGAGTACCGGAATGTTAACGAAGTTCTGATCACCACCTATGAGAAGGAACTGAAATATCTCCGCCTATTGCAGGACCAGGAAGCGGATACCCTAAAGCCTCTGGTAATCGGCCTGGCACAAATGGGATTAGTGCAACCACATCATGCTCAGCCGGGTACGAATCTACCTTTCTTTGAACTCACGGTGGACCAAAAAAGGCGAATTATTCCCATTCGCAAAGTGCGTGGATTCTTGGAGATGGTTTATTGGTATAAGGTTCCCCATCGAGAGAAGCTGCAAAATTACATTCTGGGTGTTACGGAAATGGCCGGCCACAATCCTTTTGGCGTGAGTGAAGTCAAACGTAACTGGATGCTCACTTTGTTTACCAATCGGCCGCGAAAAAATATTCCCAGGCAATGGGAAGCTCTTTTGCCGGATCCCATTGTTTCCCAAGTACGGTCGAGGTTGGGATTGGACCGGGACCGCCGGGAAACTTCCCAAAAACAAAAGAACAACGCCAAACCTGGAGGATAAAGAGCAGGTTCAGGTTCATCTTGGGGAAAACAAATCAGGCAAGGGCGAGCATGGCACACAAAATATCCGGAGAATCCCAAAATTCACACCCTTTTTGCTCTTGACAGGAAAATCCAAAGCTTTATTTTCTCACCCTCGCCAAAATCTATTTTCAGAACGATGCCTCCGGAGGTAGTCATGCGCAAGGATGCCCTATTTCTTACCCTTTTGGTTATGAGTTTAACTGTGTCTCCCATCTGGGCACAAACTCGTGCCATTCCCTTTTTTAATGCCACACGACCGCCCCGCACTAGCTTTACTCCGCCCAATCCGAATCGGGCGTTTACTTCTACCAGTCAGCCGAACCGAGCATTTCGTAACCCGAGGAATGTAGGGTTTTTAGGGACCGGAAGGCTTTTTCCACGGCTCAACTTTAACCTTAGCTGGCCGCCGCGAATCCTGCAGTTCAACAATCAAAATCAAAACCAGAACCAAAATAATAACGGAAATAACTAATTTCGAAGCAATCCCTCACGAGTGGGTAGCTGAATTCCGGTAAATCCAGCTACCTATCCTATTCTTCCCCATTGCCCGGCTGAATTCTGACCGAATCCAGCTTCCTGTCTTATTTTTCCTCATTGCCGGGCCGAATTCTGGCAATCCAGCTATCATCTCTTGAAAAACGAAGGAGGACAATTAATATACGTATATACACTATTCTTTGATCACGAAAACGATGCCAGTTTCCCTTCATACCCACAGTTGGTACTCCTTCTTAGAAGGAGCGAGTAGCCTGGATGTTTTACTCCAGCGAGCTTCGGGTCTGGGGTATTCCTCCTTTGCCCTTACGGACACCAATAATCTGTACGGCTCCTTCCCCTTCTCCAAATCAATCAATGAATATGGAATCCGCCCGATTTTCGGGGCCTGTTTGAAGCAGCAGAAAACCCGGTGCGTGGCCCTTGTCGCAGAAAAAACCGGCTATCAGAGCTTGTGCCGGATTATCACGCGGTTATATCTGGGGGGAAATCTTCCGGAGTTCCCTGCAGAATCCTTGGCGGATTTGCTGCGAACAAATGCAGAAGGCTTGCATGTTTTGGTAGATGATTTGGCGTTAGCCAGGCAGCTAAAAGAAGCTTACGGCCAACGCGTTTGGTTAGAGGTGGTGCGTCCGGGACCCTATGGAAATGCAAGCGACCTGCCCAGTCGCCAAGAAGCCGAATTATTGGCGGGAGCTCGGGGCATGGGGTTACGCCCGGTAGCAAGCACTGCCGCTCATTTCGCGACTCCAACGGACTATCACACCTTTCGCCTGATCACCGCCGCTCGCCAAGGCGGCTTGCTGGATCAGTTGCCCCGGCAGTTGGCCATCACACCGGATCACCATTTGGTTTCCCCACGAGAATTCCAGCGGCGATTCCGAGACTTACCCGAAGCGGTCCGGAATACGGACTTGTTGGCAGAACAACTGCGTCCTGATGTGTTGCCGCGAGAAACCATCATGCCGTCTTGTCATATTCCAGAAGGCATGGAAGGCAATGGTTATTTGCAGGTGCTGTGCGAGCAAGGCTTGGTTCGCCGAGAGATGGACCAGGATCCAAAGGCACGCCAACGGCTGCAGGAAGAATTGGCGGTCATTGCCGCCGGTAATCTGGCCACGTATTTCCTGGTGGTTCGCGATATTACCCGCTACGCCCGGCAGCACAAGTTCACCATGGCTTTGCGCGGCTCGGCGGGGAGTTCCCTGGTCTGCTATCTGCTGGAAATAACCGATGTGGATCCCTTGCGCTTCGGCATGTCCCTGGAGCGATTCCTGCACTTGGGCCGGCCGGACTTGCCGGACATCGATTTGGATTTTGACTGGAAAGTCCGCGATGAACTCATCGACCAAGTGATGAAACGCTACGGCCCGCGGCACACGGCCATGATCAGTTCCCACCTGTTCCTTCAGCCCCGCTCGGCGTTTCGTGAAGCGGGAAAACTCCACGGGCTTTCCAATGAGCAGATCAGCACGCTCGTTACTACTCTGTCCGAACGCGTGGAGTCCATTGTCACTCCGTTGTCATCTTCTGGAGAAAAATCCGGCTCGAGCAATGGAAATCTGAAACTCCCGCCAGGTTTTCCCCTGGAAAGTGAGCGTTGGCCGAGAATTGTTCGGGATGCTCGCTTGCTCCTTGGCCGCCCTCATCATCTGTCGGTGCATCCGGGGGGGATTGTCATTACCCCGCGGCCCATTGAAAACTATGTGCCGGTCCAGCTCGCCGCCAAGGGCATCACCATTACTCAGCTGGACAAAGACGGAGCGGAGGCCATCGGCTTGGTGAAAATCGATCTCCTCGGCAATCGGGCTCTGGCAGCAGTCGATGAGGCGGTACGCCATGTAGGTCCGCTGCTGCCACGTAAAACGGAAGCGGCTATTCGCAAAGGCGGCAATGATGCGGCTACGCTGGATTTAATCCGCCGGGGAGAAACCTTGGGCGTAACACAGATTGAATCTCCGGCCATGCGGCATCTGCTCATCCAATTGCGGCCGGACCAGGTCGAAGAAGTCATTCAAGCGCTGGCACTAGTCCGTCCCGGCGTGGGTTCCATCGGCATGAAAGACACGTTCTTGAAGCGGCGCCGCGGACTGGAGCCGGTGCCCAAGGTTCATCCCCGGTTGGATGCATTGTTGGCCGAGACTCAGGGAATGATGTTGTATGAGGATGATGCTCTGCAGGTGATTCAGGCGATGACGCGATTGTCTGTCCCCGAAGCCTACCGCCTTTACAAGCGGATCTCCAAGCAACAAACCGAACCGCCCGAAAAACTCTTAGGGGAATTTGTTCGCCTATGTGCCAAGGAAGGCATTCCGGAGCAAGCTGCCGCCGTGCAATGGATGCAGCTGAGTAAATTCCGGCAATACACTTTCTGCAAGAGCCATTCCGTCAGTTATGGGTTGATCGCCTGGCTGGGGGCTTACCTCAAGGCCCACTATCCATTGCAATTCTGGACGGCGGTTCTGAATAATACGCAGGGTTCTTATCCCCAGCGCGTTTACGTGGAGGCACTCAAGCGCGCGGGCATTGCGTTGCGCTTGCCGTGTGTCAATCGCTCCACGGACGTTTTTCGCATCGAAGGAGACGGCATTCGCGTCGGGTTGGGCTCGATTGCCACGCTGCCGGATGAGTTTCGCGAGAAAATTCTGGCCGAACGGGAACGGAATGGACCCTTTCGGGACCTGGGTGATTTCCGCAAACGCGTCCAGCCGGGGCCGGAAGGACTAACCACGCTGATTCGTTGCGGCGCCTTTGATTTCACCGGTAGAAATCGACCGGCGTTGCACCTGGAAACTGAGCTTCAAGAACGTCACCTAAACCAGCAAGTCCATGGCCAAGAACGAACCGGAGACCTGTTCCCTTCCTGGCTCTCCTGCTCCTTGGAGGAATGGTCGCCCAAGGATTACACCAATCAGCAGCGTTGGCGGGATGAATGGAAATTGCTGGGCTTTGTTGTCGGCCCGCCGTTGATGTCCTTATTCCGGCCGCATTTGCCGAAGGACTTAAATACCAGCCGGGACTTGGCGAACAACGTAGGGAAAGTGATTCGCGTCGCCGGAGTGGTAGCCACGTACCGGAACACCAGCACTTCGGACGGCCGGGACATGCAGTTTCTCAGTCTAGAAGACGAATGGGGACTGATTGAGATAAACCTCTTCCCCGGCTGCCCATTGCTTTCGCATTTAGAGCTGGGACCTTATCTCGCAGAAGGGATTGTCAATAACCACTTGGATGTTCTGACGATTAACGCCACAAGGGTCGAAAAAGCCGGAATCGGCTGATCAGAACAAAAGATCACATGAAACTTGACCTTTTCCCTTGCAAAGGAACTTATAGCCAGTTAAAAAGTTATTAATGATTCTTGGGGATTGCGATCACATTTTCCCGCAATAATAACTTAATTCAAATAGCGGAAGCCAGGGAGAGTATCTGATGGCCGATGAATGGTATTACACCAATCAGGGTCAGCAAATGGGGCCTATTTCCGGAGCTGATTTAAAACAGCTGGCCGTATCCAGTCAGTTGCAGAAAACGGATCTGGTTTGGAAAGACGGATTGCCCAACTGGGTTGCGGCCAGCACGGTGAAAGGACTCTTCCCTGAACAACCCCAATCAGCCGGGGGGCAGGCACCCTCTCCTTATTCACCCCCTTCCGGACAACAGCAGCAACCTTATTCCCCGCAAAGGTCCGGTCCCGCCTCACATTCCTCCGGCGGCGGCGTGCAGAACATGAATCCTAAGGATCAGCACTCCGCAATGAAATCCACGGATATCAACAATCCAGCCGCTACGGAGAACCCCTTGCCGTTTGCCCCGGATCAAGCCGCAGGCCAAGCGCACCAGGGACCACAATCTCGTTCACCCTATGGTCAACAACCCTATGGTCAACCACAATCGCCATACGGTCAGCAATCTCCTTACGGTCAGCAGCCTCCTTACGGTCAACAGTCCCCTTATGCTCAACCTGGTCAACCGGGCTATGGCCAACCTCCTTACGGACCCGGCCAAGGACCGCCTCCCGGAGAATATCCCAGAAGACGCCGCCGGAAGAAGCCCCAAGGGCCTTCCGGGTTGACGATTGGCCTGATAGTGGGCGGGGCTGTCCTTGGTTTGGTTTTGTTGATTGTCATAATTGCCGTAGCAGTGAATAGCGTCGGCGGTGGAGCCAGCGGCAATGGTTCTTACAATGTCACGTTGAGTCCGGATTCCAATCCCCGGGATCCAAAATTAAGTCCCGGATCGTTTGATGTCCGTAAGGTTTACTTCGAAAAAGGAAAACGGGTAACCATCGAAGTGGATTGCAAAAACAATAACTCGGATATTGATGTTTATGTGGACAACCCGCGCGGAAGAGAAATTGCTCATGATGTGCGGTTGGATTCGGATGCCAGAGTTAGCTTTACGGTTTCCTCAAGCGGCCGGCACCAAATAATTGTCCATAACTTTGGTCCAAGACGAGCGTCTTGCGAAGTAACATATCGATCCGAAGACAGAAAACGGTAATGATTTGATCCCTGTCCCGTTCAGTGGGAAACGGAGAAGTAAATGCCTATCATTGCCTGCCCCCAATGCACTACTAACCTTCAAGTGAAGGATGGGATGGCCGGTCGGCAGGTACGTTGTCCCCGTTGTCAAACCATTGTGACCGTTCCGAATAATACTCCTACCCCATCGGCTCCCCCGCAAAACAATCCATCTGCTCCCCCAACATCTCCGGTCTCAGGCATGCCCGGATCTCACCTTCAGGATCCACAGCGAGAGATGATTTCTTCGGATCCGACCAACCTGCAACCGCCCCCGCAGCCTACGCATCCCGCTCCGCATACTTTCTCCCAAGAAACCACCCCGGTTGCCCGCAAGGGGTTTCCGGTTCTCTTGGTGTCCTTGGTGGCTGTCGGCGTGTTAATGCTCGGCGGGATTGGATTTGGGGTGGTGTATTTTTTGAGCAGTTGGTCCACCGGTTCGGTTGATCTCGCTTATCTTCCGGACGACCCGGACTTTGTGGTGAATATTCAAGTGGAACAGATTCGGAAGAGTGAAGGTTATAAAAAACTCCTGGATGAGTTTCCTCAACTCGAGGAAAAATCAGAGGAATTCTTATACCTTACCGGGGTTGATTGGCATGACACCAAATCCATTCAGGTAAGCGGATTTCTTGAAAGCGGGCCAACCTTTCTCTTTCGCACCAGCAAAGATTATACTCCTGAAGACATCACCAGAAACATCGGCAAAAAGGCTCAGGATGAAGTGGAAGTCGAAGGTTACACAATTTACAACAACCCGCGCGGTTCGTTTTGCCTTATCAACCCCACGAAAATTTTGTTTGGTAAGGAAGAGATAATATCCGAGATTCTGGAACGCAATGGACCTGCTGAAATCGATAGCAGATTTCTTGAAATCATTCGCCAGATAGATTTTTCCAAATCCATCGCCTTTGCCTCGAAATCTCAAGGAGAAAGGCAATTAAAGCAAAGTCTGCGTATTACCGGATTAGATGACGACATGTTTGTTCCTCTTTTGGAATTGCTTCCGAAGTATAGCTCTTTGGAGATAAACCTTTCGGAGAAAATTTCTTACAAAGGGGTAAGCTACTACGAAAAAAGCGAACCGGCTGAAGACATGAAGGAAATCTCCGAAGGATTTTGGGCACTCCTGGGGCGATTTCCCATGGTGCCCGACGACTAGCGGGAAGCTCTCAAGGAAACAAAGATGTCTGTCCAAGGGAATAACTTTACGCTGGAAGGCTCCTTGGAGGTGGACATGATTATTGATGCCGTCGGTACGTTAACGAATATGAACCAGCTATTCGAAAAGAAGTTTTGATCGGTCAGTAGGACGGTGCCCCAGAGCCGTCCCAATCCGGACGGGCTGGGAGCCGCTGGGAGCCCCGACCCGCGAAGACTAAAGAGGGAGCGAGTTATTTCCTGCAATTTGGCGGGTAGGGCGGTCTGAAAAAGGTTGTTCTATCGTCTAATTGAAAGGGATTCCAAGCCAACACGAAAATTGCAAGGGGCGGAACAAAATGCTCGCCTTGGGCTCCAACGTGGCTTTTGCTGCTCGTGAATCTCCGTCTAAAGGGTAAATGAAAATGCTTATCATTACTTGCCCAACCTGTGGTGCCAATCACAAAGTGAATACCAATTTGGCCGGCAAGCGGGCAAAATGCAACAAATGCCAGACGGTAATTCAAATTCCCGGGGCTCCCGGAATGCAGCAACCGGGATTTCCGCAACAACCGGGGTTTCCGCAACAACCCCAGCAAGTTCCGCAACAGCCGTTTCCGCAACAGCAGCAATTTTCCCAGCAGCCAATGCCGCAGCAGTTTCCGCAACAACCGATGCCGCAGCAACAATTCCAACAACCGGGCCAGCAATTCCCGCCACCCGGCCAACCATTCCAACAACCGGGACAATCATTTCCGCAACAAGGATCCGGACCATTTGATTTTGGCACCCCCCCGCCGAAAAAAAGGGTATGTCCATTTTCATGATCCTCGGATTGGGCTTGGTCGGCCTTGTGTTCCTAGGAGTGGTCGGGTACGGCGTCATGTGGTTCATGAGCGGACCCTTCGCCTACACCGGAATGAATTGGGTCCCGGATAATTGCGACAGCTTAAGTTATGTCAACACCCGCGGCATAAGAAACAGCAGCGCTTATGCCAAAGTGAAGGAGGAGTTCCCCGACTTTGAGGAAGTTTTGGACAAGCGGTTTAAGCAGCTATATGGGGTAAAGTGGGAAGATATCAACGCTATTTTTAAGGGCGTGAATATCCGCAAGAAAAATGGCTTTCCGTATCCGGAGTTCATAACCTGTATTCAATTAGCCAGCTACTATACTCCCGAAAAGATAGCCGAAAATAGGGACGCGGAAATAGATGATAGCGATGATGTAGACGGTTACAAGATCCACATCATCGACGATCATAAAGGCTTTTCATTTCCCTCCTCTTACGTTGTGATTTATGGGGATCCAAATACTATCGAGGAGGTATTGGAGCGTGGGGGAGCGAGAGCGAAATTTTCCGGGAAGATGGAAGAGATCATCGGTTTGGTCAATTTCAACAATACCTATGTAGAAATAAACCGAACCACCAGCAACCGAAAACATAAAATTAATATCCCCGGACTCAGCCTTGGGCGCGGTGTTCAATATCATGAATACGATTACGAACAGGGTTACATAACCAGCACCTTATCGGCTTCAAAAACTGTCGTCTATGAAAAAGAAGATGATGCTACCGATGCCAGGAATGCCATCAAAGACAAGATAGAGGAATTATTGGATAGCGCGGCCGCCAAAGAGGGGTTTGAGGATTTATTCGAAAAATTTGAAGTCGATGCCGAGGATGAAACCCTCAAGATCAAAGTTAATATAAGTGCAGATAAAATCCCTTCCGTTGCCAGAGCGGTCTTTGGTAATTTCTTTGGCCCCCATAAAAGCGATATTGGGAGTGACCACGAAGGAAAGTTCACCATTTCTTTCTCGCCTTCCGATGAAGGCAGGTCCCAGCCCGTCCGGAAATGGATTCGATTCAGCAGCGGAAAAGATGTGACCTTTACGGTTGAGGCTCCCGACAAGTTGACTCGAGCCCCCAACTTTTCCGTGGTCGATGATTCGAACAACCGGCCCAATGTGGAACGAAACGACGATGGGAAAGTTTACGAATATACGTTTCCCGTGACCAACACCGGGCGCCACCGAATCATGTTCAGTTATTCCGGCCGGGACGAAGCGGATTTCAGTGTCCACTACACCTCCGAATAGCTGGGTGAACCGGAGGTATGTTGAACATGGCTTATTCAGCAAAAAGCTTCCTTGGGAAGTCAAGATACGCGTCTATTTTTCTAATGGGAAATTGCATTCGAAGAATTGAGAATTGATTGTTTCTTCGTTAAAATTTTTCTCATCTTAATTGCTTCATTGAATTTCCTATAACCGGAATCTCTACATCGCGGGAGAGAAACCATGCCAGTAGTTGCTTGTCCAAAGTGCCGAACTCACTTGCGTCTTCCGGATAATATGGCAGGGCGTCAGGCAAAATGCACCAATTGCCAATTCATTTTCGCCATCCCCGGTGGTCCTGCAGGTAGTCCTCCGCAAAATTCAATGCAACATCCCGGGCAGCCGGGCCAGCAGCCTCCCCGCCAAGTGCAACGAACTCCCACTCCCTTTCCTCAACAACAACCGGGAATGTCGGCCAATCCAAATGCCAATTTTCAACAGCCCGGGCAAATGCCGGCCGGCCCTATGGGGCAAGCCGGCGGTTTTGGGCATCCCTCCGGCCATAATCCCATTATTTCTCCCGGGGCCGCAAAGAAAAAAGGTTCACCGGTAGGAAGGATTGTCATGGTGGTGTTTCTGCTCCTTTTACTCGGAGGCGGCGGATACGGTGGCTGGTGGTGGTTCACCAACAATATCAGTTCGACTTCAACCGCAGATAATGACGATAAGACCGGCAGCAACAACAAGAAGAAATCCCCAAAAGTCATGTTCCCGGTGGAATATCTGGTGGATGGTCCTTCCTTGGCCTACTCCATCAGCATCCGGGAATTGGCTAACAGTGATTTGAAGGATGAATTAGTCAAACAATTTCCCGGAGTAGATCTTTCCACCGTTAATACCCTGTTTGTTTCCCGAGGTGGTTGGCAAAATGTTTTCATTCTCGAATTAAACAAATCAATTTCGGATGAGGAGCTTTGCAAAAACCTGGAAATTGAACCGGGCAAGAATGATGAACAATTCACAATTTACCACAAAGACCGGTATCACTATTCGGTTACCGGCAACAAATATGTCCTGGTTTCCAGGGATAGAGGTCAGCTTCACAATATTTTGAGAAGGGATGGAAAGATTCCGAACCTCTCCGAAAATATGCGGACTGCCTTAAAAAGGGCTGATTTTGGCAAACCGATAAGTTTGGCCATGACCGCGAACTACCCGGTCGATTTTATCATCGGGGAAGGGACGATCAAGAATTCCGACATCCATTTGGCCGCCAATATCCATATGCGAAAAAGCAAAACCAAGTTTGACACCGACGGTTTGATTGAAAACATCATCAGGAGGCAAATACCAAATGAAATTCGGGATAAGGTCACCCAAACCGGTACATCGCTCAACAAAAGGGTAGTAACCGCAAGAATTAAATTTCACGGAGTCCCCTTGCTCACCTATTCCAATCCCCAGTTGGCGATGATTCTGAAGCCGCTTCCGCTTGCCAAAAAAGGCAAAGTGGAACCTACGCCCAAAGTGCAAACCTACACGGTTACCAAAGAAGATCCCGGCACATGGAACCAGACATTAAATGCCGGTGATAAATATGTTTGCACGCTGGTGTCGGCGGAAAACATTGAGGGCGAAGTGGTGGTTACTTCGAACGAAGCCCTCAAAAAGGACCACGTTAAATGTATCTCGGAAAGTGGTCTTCCGGTTAGTTATGTGGATACCAAAGATATCAAAAAGTTCCATTTTAAATGGAAGACAAAAAGTCCTGAGAAAATAATTGTTGAGATTGAAAATGAGGATAAGAACCCAGTTTCCTTGGCATTTAATTACAAGGAATCCGAAGTAAAAGTTGTAAAGAACGATATTAAAAATCCCCCCGCGCAAAGAAAATCCCCCGGGGCTTGGAATGTAACTATTACTTCTCAGCAAACCCGGACCTATGAAGTTCAACCCAAAGCCAATTGTAGGGCAGTTCTGGACTTTAATGTACTGACGACGAAAACGGACTTGGATGTAAAAATTTATGACGGCAAAGACTTAGTGGCAAGCAAAATAGTTCAGGATAACGGCATTGTGGATTGGCAATCCGAAGGGAAGCCTTACCTGGTTAAAATCAAAAATCGAAGGACCAATAAAGCCTTCTTTTTCCGGGTTACTTTTAAAGAGGAAACAGCAGCCCCCGAGGTAGTCGCCGGCGTCGAATTGCCCAACTACGGCGGGATACTGGGTTCGCAAGCCAAATATATGGTCAACAATCCGATTGCCGTCGTTTACCTGGAACCAAAGAAGATATTTGCCAGCAAAAGTTTTTCCCATCTCAAATCCATTCCCGGAATTAACTTGGAGGAACTTACTTCCACATCCACCATGGGCATTCCTCCCACCGATATGAACGCTATGTTTATCAGCGGCAGACAAAAAGATTCCGATGTAGTCATTGTGGTCTACACCAACTCGGATTACACGCCAGAGGCCATCCTCAAGAACATCAAGTATAAGCAAAAAGATTTGATCACGATTGGAGACAAGAAAGTCTATGTCTTAAGCAGCAACAAGACTTTCACCATGATTAATTCCAGAAATTTTATCTTTGGGGAAATGGAAGGATTCCGAGAAATATTCAATCGCAAAGGGAATCCCAAAACCAGTAAGGAACTGTCGGATCTGTTGGCCACCTTTGCCTTTGACGGCAACACGGTCGCCGGGGTAGTGGATTTTAAGGCCATTGCGAAGGATGCTCCCAATATGTCCCCGTTTCCCATGGTCGGGATTGAAGATCCGCAATTCATAACGGTGGAGGGAAAAATTGGGGACAAAATAGATTTGAAAGCGCGGCTCCGATTCAAGGAGAACAAGTCCGTCACAATTGCTGCCAATCGGGCCCAGCAACTGCTGATGCCATTTATCACCTCCAAGGAACTCCCCTCCGAAATTACGGATGTGGCGAAGTCGATTAAATTCATTGAATTAGGCAATGACCTCAAAGCCCAAGTCGGCTTTGATCCCGGCCCGATCATTCAGGCAATTATGAAAAATCCGGAGCGTATTGCTAAAGCCCTTCCCGGGCTGGTACCTGGACCCGGTCCGATACCTGAACCGGGCACGGAACCCACACCGGTTGTTGGCGACCCCGAACCCAAGGGAGATTACAAAACCCCGGGCCAATCTTGGAAAATCAAAATTAAACCTAAGGAAATCCAAACTTTTACTTTGAGGTCCAGTCGCTCCGGGCTTTCCACAATGGTTATCAGCGGAGCTAAAGCAACCAGCTTTAAAGCAGAAATCTTACATGAGAAGAAATCGATTGGGACTAGTTCGAAGTTACTTTCAGCTATTTCCAGAGCGGTTTATTTCAACATAGAAGGGGATAACAACTACGTATTCAAACTAACAAATCGTAGTGATGTGATAACGGGTTTATTAACCTTGAGGTTCACTCAAGGCGGCAGTGGTGGTGTTCCTCCTATTAAAGGGGTTACCAAACGACCCAGTGTCTGGACCGCTCCAGTGGGTAAGAATAGTTCCCTGGTCTATTATTTCACTCCGACAGAAGATTCTGAGGCCGAATTAATTGCTAATGGGTTTGTGTTTCGACTGCCGATTCGAATACGGGTCTACGAAGCAGCTGGGCGAAATCAAATTGCCGATGGGGAAGGCGACCAAATGGCACATGTGAAATGGTTTGCCACCAAAGGAACTACTTACCGGGTTGTCGTACAAAACCGCAGTTTATTTAAACGGAATCAATTTAGAATCCAATATAAAGAAAAATCGGCAGCTCTTTCCGCCAAGAAATCCCCCGCTTCCTGGAACACACCGATCGACGGGCGTCAGGATCTCTACTTCCTCCTGAAATCCGATATCAATGGAAAAGCCAAGGTTGCGATAAAGTGGGACAACTCTTCCTTTACCCGGGGAGAACTCTATGATGGCAACAAACGCATCGGCACACAGGTCCGTGGGGCGAGAGTCCCCACGATTGCCTGGAAAACGGAAAAGGGCAAGATCTATCGGCTGAAATTGCACCACGGCTGGTCCCGCAAAAACGCCGTCGCGATCAATTACATTAATTCCCCGATCAATTACGTCCTCAAGGAAGATGGTAGTATCACTCGAGGAAAAGAAAACCCATACAAAATCCAGCTGAAAGCCAACCGAACTTACACTATTGACCTGGAAAGTGAAAAGTTTGATGCCCAGCTTCGCTTGAAGGACCCCTTCGGCAATGAGGTCGCCATGGATGAAGACAGCGGTGAGGGCTTTAACGCTCAGATTTCTTACACTCCCAGACAGCCCGGAGAATACACAATCATCGCCCGCTCCTCTGCCAACGGCGGACAAGGGGAATACAGTCTCAGTGTAATGGAAGAGTAATTCCCGAAACAACTAGATGCTCAAGCCTGCTGGGGTACTAATCCAACGGGTCCAATGGATTGTTTTGGAATTCCTGAAGATATTTGGGATCCCATGCTCGCTCCTGCCATTCTGAATCTTCCGCGTAATTGCCTGAAAGGAAATTACCCTGAGAATCCAGGCAAGCATGCTCTAGTCAATTGGTGGAACACCTTTTAACCTTTGGATTTCAACCATGAATGCCTCCAAGTATCCACCACCTGTCGCCGAACTAATCGGGGAAGAACGGCTAAATCCTCTTGGTCCCGGAATACCCAACAAAAGCGTCTATTCCAATCTAAAGTCTTTCACAATCGAGGATATTTCTCCCGGGAAAGCAATTCAGGACCGGGAAATGGCTAAGAGTTGTTTGGCCGGTTTATGGCTCTTTCACAATTACTTGGAAGAATCCCATTCTATAAGCCAGGAAATCCACACTCCGACCGGAAGCTACTGGCACGGCATCATGCACCGCCGAGAACCCGACTTTGGCAACTCGGGGTACTGGTTCCGCCGGGTTGGGAATCATCCAGTCTTTGCACCGCTGCAAAAAGCCGCAGCCGAAATTGCCCAACAATCGCAAACCGATTCCAGCGATGCGGCTTTCCTCAAAAGCCAAAGCAAATGGGATGCCTTTGCCTTCATCAGTCTTTGTGAAGGTGCCTATCGAAAAAGGAACGATTGCGATCTGCTTTGCCGGCAAATCCAACTAAAGGAATGGGAACTTCTTTTTGAATATTGCTTTCACCAGGCGATTGGGAACTAAAGCACCCAAGTAGTTTGGAAAGACTGTCGATGCAAAGTCAAAAAAGTGCGGCCGGATTTTATAGAATCCTGGCCGCACAGGTCACATCGATTTTTACCCGTTATAGAGCCCAATTATTTCGTCGTTCGTTAGTGCACGGCCATAAATCGTGAAATCAGCGATGACACCATCGAAATAATGAGCAGTCCAATCGGGTTGACGCCTATTCCGTTTCCAGGAATTGGCTCCTACAAGCAAATTTCTGGTGTTCATTTCAATTCCCTGAGTGAACCCGGAGCGTGTTTTAACCAGTTGACCATTCAAATAGAGTCGAGCTCCTTCCGGCCCGAAACTGATGGCCATGTGGTACTCCTGCCCAGCCTGAATTGAATTTTTTGTCGTGCTCAACCAGACCGATTGGCTATCGCTTTGTAAGCGGACCATCAATCGGCCATCTTTGACAAAGGCACTAATGTGACCGCCATTTTCGAATCCATAAGCATCCTTCGAAAATAGAGTACGCCGACCAGTCACACTATCCGCTAGGAAAGAAAGGGAAATTGTGCCCTCAGTTAGTTCCATCGCCTCGATATGATCAATTTTTTCGTAATCATTTCGATTGCCGGAAAAAACTCGCTGGCCTGCAATGGCAAAGACCTGATCCTTGGTTAAATCATCACCCGGACCTGGATCTGGATCAATAACTATTCCTGCCAGAGCGGCCACTTCATTGCGGTCCAGTTGCTTGCCGTAGACAATAAACTCCGAGACAATCCCCGTGAAGAAATTGGCTCGCCAATCGGGATTCTCATTAGTACGAGCCCAGGTATTGGCACCGATCGCCAAATCCTCAGCATTCGCATTGATACCTCCCGTGAAGTCAGAATCCCAGGCTTTCAAGGTGCCATCCAAGTAAACATGCACCCCGTCGCCGCCAAAGGTCACCACCAATTGGTAGTCGCGGTTGGCCTGGATGCTGCCTTCGGCCGTCTTCACCCAGGTCTCATCCGTGGCACTCTGTAGACGCACGGCCAGACGACTGTCCTTGACGAAGACACTCAGGTGGCCCCCGTCCTGCAGACCCGAGGCGTCCTTGGAGAACAACGTGTTCATCCCCCAAATATCCTCTGCGTTGAAGGTCAGCGTAAAGCTGCCTTCGGCCAGCTCCAGCACCTCGCTATGCTCGATGTCGATGTGGTCGCCCCACTCGCCCGAAAAGTCCAGCGCGCCATGCACCGCAAACACCTGGTCCGCACCCAACTCGCCATCCGCTACCGGCGGTAACTCCGGCAGCGTCTCTTGCAAGCTGCCGTCGGCGTTCCGCGGCACCGACTCGTACTTCCGCGGCGTGATCGCCTCGTCGATCTGATTCACCGTCTCGACGATGCCGTCGTTGGCGTGAGCATGTACCTCCACATCCGACTCGGTGATCAACACGCCCGGCAAACGGATGGTGCCCAACTGATCCAGGTTGTGAGCACCCCCACCCGCTCCCTGGTTCGACTGCACATAGATGATCGTCGAGTCGATGATGTGGTCGTTGTCACTGTCGACATGCACCACCTTCAAGATATCCGCCGTATGGCCGATGATCTTGATCTCGTCTCCTTCGCCGGGGTTGAAGTCCAGGATCGTGTCATTGCCGAAGCGGTCCACCCAGTGGTCATGGACGTTGTTGTTCTCGCCGGCCACGTTCCCCCAGTTGATGGTGCCGTCATCATTGACATGCTTGAGGATGATGTCTTCCTTGGCGTTGATGAGCACGTTGAAGATGAACGTGTCCGCTCCCGCACCGCCGGCAAACACATCGTCCGACTCGATCGGCTGATACGCATACAGCGTGCGGTTGTCGTCATTGATCTCATCATCGGGATCATCGTCGCCGTTGTAGTCCTGGGCGATGATGGGCTCGCGGCCGTCACTGCGGCTGTAGATGATGTCATTGCCGCCACCGCCGTACACCGTGTCCTCGCCGTGACCGCCATCGAGAACGTCCGCTTCGTCCGTCCCCGTGATGACATCGTTGCCGTAGTTGCCGTGCACATCGTTGACCCCTTCGGTGGCCGCATCGATGACATCATCGTCATCCGTGCCGTAGAAGCGATCGCCTACTAAACCCACCGGCACCGGGTTCAACTCCACTCCCGCCAGAGCGGCCACTTCATTGCGGTCCAGTTGCTTGCCGTAGACCACAAAGTCGGAGATGGTGCCCGTGAAGTAATTGGCTCTCCAATCGGGATTATCCGCCGTGCGCGCCCAGGTATTGGCACCGATCGCCAAATCCTCCCTATTTGGATCAATGCCGGTGGTGAACTCCGTATCCCAGGCTTGCAGGTAGCCGTCCAGGTAGATCCCAACTCCGTCGCCGCCAAAGGTCACCACCAATTGGTAGTCGCGGTTGGCCTGGATGCTGC
>CAZPPD010000005.1:19202-21288 GCA_964588185.1 uncultured Alcaligenaceae bacterium
GCACCGGGTTCAACTCCACTCCCGCCAGAGCGGCCACTTCATTGCGGTCCAGTTGGCCATCAAAAATAGTAAAGTCCGTGATAGCCCCATCAAAATAATCTGCAGTCCAATCCGGTTTGGAATTATCCCTTGCCCAAGTGTTTGCTCCAATCGCCAGGTCTTCTTGATTCGCAGCGATACCGGAAACAAAATCCGTCTCCCAAGCTGCCATTCGTCCGTCAAGGTATACCCAAAAGCCATCATCTCCGAAGGTTAGGGTTAGTTGATGGTTTTTGTTTTCTGTAACTGAATTTTCACCTGTAACTAGCCAAACCGAACTATCGGAATCCTGTAGGCGGACTTTGACACGGCCGTCATACACAAAAGCCGTAATATGGCCGCCTTCCTGGTACCCGGATGCATCTTTGGAGAACAAAGTGCCTTTGCTATCAACCTCATGTGCCGAAAAAGTTAAAGCTACGGACCCATTAGAAAGCTCGAGGTCAGCGAAATGATCAATTTCGTGAAAATCACTGCCATCGCCACTAAAGACTTGTTCTCCAAGAAGCTGAAATACAGGACTACCATCGAGTAAAGCCCGGATCTCTAGTTCCTCGAGACTTGGAACAGTTCTGAACATTTGCTTGGTTTTTTTCACTTTCAGGTTTGGGGAAGTGAGCGCGGACCTTGACCACCACATCATGCTGATGCTCCTTTTAAGAAGAGAAAAATAAAATAACGGGAAATGGACGGATAGGGGTAACCTCTCTATTGCCTCCTTTGCTAAAGAGATTCCGGAATGATGTGGCAGTTGAGAATCTTAAAGATGCGAAATAAGGATAATTGCAATGTGCAAGCGAAAATTATCGCCGCCTTGGAAGAAAATGGGGAAACACCCTTTTCAATAATGAACCGTCATTAATTTAACAACTGCCTTTTGCTTTTTTCCGGAAGTGATCGGAAAACTTGTTTGAACGGGAAATGAATAAAAAACCATTTGTGAGATGTTAGTATTCCGAGTGCGAAGGGGCAAGAAAAAATGTTGGATTTTTTAATTTTCTCATAATTTAGACTAACTTATTCCACTGTGAGATTTGACGATTCTTTGAAAATCCCAAGAACTCCGTAAAGCGGCCTTTGTTTTATTGGCTGTGAGAGCACTGTGGAATTAAACATTGACTACGGAAGGAAGATGGGGTTAGTTTTATAGCAGATACAACTGAAAATGGTGATTTATGAAGCGATCAACTAAAAGATTGATTCTTTGGATTCTCATTCTGATTGGCTTCATTGCCCTACTGAATCCTGGGTACAGTTCCGCTTATGTTGAAGGCCCAAACGGGGTGGTCCGGACCCAAAGATTTACTTTTGGCCCAGGAAGCCTGATTGTTTTCACGCGAATTACTAAAGATGGCGACTCGTTAAAGATAGAACACCATTAAGAGATTCAATAAAACAGCTTAATGGCATTCCCAAGATTTGAAAATCTCGCGAAACTATTCCACCACGGTTCCAAAGAAAAAGATCCTGATTCTTATTTGCTTAACCCACTTAGTTCCGAACTCTACTCTCCAGGGCGGTCAAAGCAAACCACCGCAACAATCTTCGAAGAAAATTGACTTTGCCCATGACATTGTTCCCATCATCAAGGCTCGCTGCGGGGAATGTCATACCAACGGAAAATACAAAGGCAAGCTTTCCCTGGATACTCGGAGTGATTTCCTTAAATCCAAAACCGTCGTCCCCGGCAACAGCAAGAAAAGCGAATTATTCAAGCGAATCACTGCCAAGTTTCCCGAAGACCGCATGCCTCCCAAAGGCAAACCGCTGTCTCCAAAAGAGGTGGACTTGGTTAAGAAATGGATCGACCAAGGCTTACCCTGGGACACCGGCTTTACCTTCAAGAAAAACACCTATGTTGCCCAGCTAAAACCGCGCCGAGTAAAGGTACCACCGGCCAAACCGGGGCTGGAACATCCCATCGACCGCATCCTGGCAGCCTACTATGCCAAGAATAAGATTGATCCTCCTCTCTTTGCCGATGACACCACCTTTCTTCGCCGGGCTTACCTGGATGTTATCGGGTTGCTGCCCACACCAAAGGACC
>CAZPPD010000006.1:0-20960 GCA_964588185.1 uncultured Alcaligenaceae bacterium
ATAGGAGCCCCGACAGCTACCTTGTATCCGGACAGGGATAACCCTTCCCCAAATTGATTCTGAGCCGCCGGAGTTGGATTCTCGAGAATGGTGACTAAGTCTCCTGTTGCTGCATTATGAACACTTACCTGGCCGGTGCTTCTCCCGTCCAAATCATCCAGGTGAGCTCCCACAACTACGGTATTGCCTGAAACAGAAACAGAGAAACCAAATTCATCCCGATTGCCGACTGTGGGGTTGGTAAGGGTTTGCAACAAGTTTCCTGACGCTGTATCAAAGACATAAACCTCACCATTATTTTCCTCATCTGTATCGTCCCGATAGGCCGCAATGATGGCCGTAGTTCCCGACAAAGATACCGCATTCCCGAAGTTCTCCAAAGATTCCGGTGTGGGATTGCTAAGCGTATGCAATAGGTTTCCGCTCGTGGCATCGTATAGGTGTGCTTTGCCACTTTGAGTCACTCCGTCATCATCGGATAAGGATCCGATTAAGATAGTGTTGCCTGACACAGAAACAGAAGCCCCAAATTGGTTGCCACCGGGGTCTGCGGAGGGATTGTTGATTGTATGCTCCAAGTTGCCGGTGTTGGCATCAAATACAAAGACTCGTCCACTGTTAGATTCCAATAGGTCATCATCATTGCGAGCTCCTACAACTACTGTGCTACCTGACACCGCCACGGAATAACCAAATTCGTCACCAGAATCCGGAGCAGGATTGGCAAGCGTATGCAGCAGGGCACCAGTGGTAGCGTCGAATATGTATGCTTGTCCGACATTTGAATCGAGGGTGTCATCTACTCGGGCCCCTACCACAATAATGTTGCCGGAAATGGCTACAGAGAATCCAAATTCACTATTGCTGCCTAATGTTGGGTTGAGGAGAGTATGTTGCAGATCGCCGGTGGCCGCATTAAAAACATAAGCTCGTCCACTATTGTTCGCTTCCTCATCATCGGAAGGAACTCCCACTACCACAATGCCGTTGGAAATGGCAACGGAATGGCCAAATTGATTGGAACCATCGGGGTCTGGGTTTTCGAGAACAGTCAGCAATTTGTTTGTGGCAGCATCAAAGACATAAGCTTCTCCATTCCCGCCAAATGAGTCAGTATCAACCTCAAAGGCTCCCACTACGTGGAAATTACCGTCTGTTGCAACAGAATTTCCGAACCGGGCTCCCGATTGGGGAGTGGCATCCGGAAATAGCGAGTGAGTCAGGTCAAAGGAAGGTGTGAGACGGTCTTCCAAAACCTCCAATTCAGGAGTAATCCTGTTTCGCGTTTGGGGAGTGAGGGGAACCTTTTTCACATCATGGTTTGGGCGAGGAGCCATGGAATATTCCTTTCTCACGGGAATTTCGGGTGGTGAAAAACCCATGATCAAATGTTTGGTAATTTGGTTTGGTTTTTCTGTTCCAAAAAAGCCAATTGATAGATTAGGATTCAAAATGAAACTTCACCACTTAATTTTTAACCCACGATATTAAGGACGTAGGGAAGGTGGGATTCAGACCGGGGAATTTTGTATTTATTTCTAAATATTCATTTTGGTTACTCATCCTTGGGATCAACCTCAGGTAACTTCTGCTTAGATGAAGTAGATTCTCGGACTAAAGGCTCGATCTGTTGTTGCAGTTCTTGTGCCTGCTTTTTCAAGGCTAAGTAGGTCTTGTTGTCCTGCTGATCGCGACAGCGGTCGATGATGGTAACTGCTTGTCTCAGGTTGGACAAATGCTGGAGCAATTGGTAGCGAGTATTGAAAAGAGTCTGGGCACTGGAAGAAGATGTGGTTACCTTTTTCATGGCATCCCGCAGATTCTCCTGTTGAGCAGCAAACAACTCACCTTTTGACTTGAGGTCCTTTTGCAATTTCTCGATCTCTTTTATTGCCGCTTCGCCTTTCAGCTTCTTGGAGTTTCCTTCTTGATCGCCAGGTTTCACTTGCACCGACTCTCCTGCTTTGGCCTTGACTAGTTGCATTGCCAAAAACTGAAGCTGATAGTCAATTTGAACCTGCTCAGATTTCAATCGCATCAAGTCACGGCGTAGTCGATAAAGCTGCGATTTGGAATCATTCAGCGTCTCGAGGTCTTTACGAAGCTTGAGATCCAAATCCGCCAGATCTTTCGCAGCCGCCTTAGTCGACTCGCGCAGCTCGTCCAGCAAGGTCCGGGAAGGACCTACGGTGATTGTCTCCATATCTACTGGTACACCATCCGCCGGAGTAATGAGTTGTAGGAATGCTTCGGCTTTTATCTTCGGAGAGATCGTGTGGACGCCGGCGTCACCAAACGCACAGAGGATTGGATCTCCACCCAAGTCGCCTAGGGCCGCGACTGGATTTTTGGCATCATACTTCAGGTCTTCCGGCTTCGTCCAGGGTATGGCTTTGTCCTTTCCTGCCCGTACAATAAATAGCGACACAAAGAGCCCGTCTTGGAAAGTCACATCGCGCGGACCTCCTTCGTTTCCCCAAGGGCTACCTTCGCCGACAAGCAGCGCAAACCTTGTCTTGCCCTCCTCTGCCCCCGGACCAGTGCGATAGATTTCCGGGATTTCCTTGAGCAGCTTGGAATTGGCAGGACTATCCCAAGGCTGATCGAATTTGTACCGATTGAACAGACTATCGTAGCCGAGGTAGGGCAACAACTCGACCCGCCAGCTAACGGCTGGACCACTGGGGTCACGCTTGTTTGCTGAAACAGGAAAGCGAGCAAACGTGTCAAATCGCGCGTGCATGGCCTTGGCGATTTGCATGAGTTTTCTACGGACGTCTGCCGGTTCAATTGCCTTCGCGCTATTCGTGTTTCTGTCAGATTGCTCAATTTCCTCGCCTTTGTCCTCATCTACAGTAGGTAGTGGCGAGTACTCTCCCTTCCTTACTCCAGGCAACATCACATTGTGGGCCGGAATATCTGCCGGTACCTGCACCGACTGGATATACCACCAAACCGGTTGTTCACCAACCAAGACGAACCACGAGATCATGCTTTCCTTCTTGTTGGGAACATCCACAATTGCAAAACCGGCATCTGCATTCTTGAGGTCTTCGAGGGTGTGAGGAGATTTTTGTCCCTGCTTTTTGTAGGTGTCGAGGTAGAATTTGAAACCCAGTTCGTAGACCTCCTGTCGCTTCTCGTCTAATTTCGCAAAAGGCCATTTGAGGTAGCCTTGTTTCAGTAGCAACTGGTGTTGATCGTCCGGTAGATTCGCAAAGAGTTTGATCAGCTTTTTGCCATTAGGATCGGCCATCTCCTTTGCTAGGCGGTTATTTTCGGAGGGAATCTTCATCTCGCCGCGGCCAACCTTGATTGTCATGGCTAACGATTTGGCCATAGGAGTATTTGCATTTGTCGTTTTTTCGAGGAACAGGTTTTCTGGCAACTGCCAAAGATACACATCCTCGTTCTCCGTTCGCTGAAAATCCCCATCGACGTAGTGGTGCCAACCTCCTCCAGTCAGCAGCAGCTTGCCATCTGAGGAAACCGCAAGCGCTCGTGTTCCATCTTCGGGAGTTTTCGACCTCAGGATTTCACGCCCGGTACGAGCATCCACGATGAGTAGTCGGTCTTCAAGGTTGCCGATTGCAAAATAACGACCGTCCCCAATGGATTGGATAACAGGCCCATCAAACGGAAACACCTGGAAAGACCAGCGCTTGAATTCTTCTCCAGTCTCCACTTCCCACAGCCGTATTGTTCTGTCCGGGCTCCGCGTTACAATTTTCGTATCCCCATCCAGGAAGGTTAAAGCCCCACTCCTTGCTTGATGCCCCTCAAGTTTCGTCGGTTGCCCACCGCCTATTTTCCAGATAAGTACCGGCCCATCCTTTGTTCCGTTGGCCAACAGCAATCCATTCGTGCTGAGTGCCATTTTATTGGTCAAATCAGATTGGGAATCATAGGTTTGTTGAATTTTGCCATCCAACCCGACCTTGGCAATTCGTTTACCTTCGCTGATCAAAAAGGTCCCACTTGGAGCATGAAACCGGACGGCACTCCCTTTAAAGGTCATTACTTCTTTTCCGGACTCAATATTCCAAACATGAGTGACCCCCCGGCCATCGGGGCCGTAGCAATGTAATCCGTCAGGAGTAAACCAAACATTTTTGACATGCTTCTCTTGATCAGGATCATGCGGAAGCTCCCGTAACTTTTTTCGGTCTGCGAGATCCCACAAACAGACTTTGAATCCACAGGTGACCATCAAGCGGCCAACCGGAGAAAAGTTCAATCCGCGTAGATGTAATCCAGCCCGACTGCGGAGGATCTGTTTCCCGCTACTAACCTCCCACACGTTGACAAAACCGTCGTCCGCAACCGCGGCAGCCAGATTTCCGTCCGGGGAAAAAGCGACGCGGAATATGCTCGACGAGGGGCCCTTGAATGTCTGCTTCAACTTCATCCCGTAAAGCCGGAGTGGTCTCCCTGCCAATCCTTCGCGGCGAAGAGCCTCGATTTCATTGGCAGAAAGGGCACGCTCGAAGATGGCAATCTCATCAACGGCCTCAAGTTTGCTATCGCCGAGAAGGGCAAAACCGTTGGCTTTGATTCTTTCCACGGATTGGCTCAAGGTGTGAAAGCTGCGGTCATTGACGGTAAAACGCAATTCTCCCTTGTTATGGCCGCCATTTTGTAGAGTGACTGCAAGAAAAACCCAACCCGTTTTTGGGACCATGTGCGGTTTTGACTTTGCATCAAGCCAAGCGTCGTTTTTTGCGTTGACCTTCAAGGAGCCATTACGGGTGATTTCGTAGACAAATTTGGGTTGTGCGACTTTATGAAAGCACTCTCTGTAAATTCGGGAGCCATATTTTTCGGCGAAAGTTTCGGGGGAAACTTTCACCCAACCGGCAATCGTATATTCCGAAAGGCCAGCAATCAGAGGCGAGGAAAAGTATAGATTATGTCCCTTTCCTCCCGCACCTGCCAACCCCTGAGGCAAAAGCTTCATTTGGATGCCGAATTTATCTCCGGTAGCAAGCCCATGGTTTCCGCGCGCGGACAGATCGCGAACGTATTGCTTGCCATTCTTTTCGAACCAGGTATTTTTCTCGAAATTCAACAACACCTTGAGACCATCGGAAAGAACCGTGTCGATGCTTGGAAGCCACACACTCTCCGGCAGCCGCCACAATCGGAGGGCAAAGTCGTCGCTTTTATCCCAACCGTTGGCGGTTATCACCTGGCGTCCGTCAGAAGAAACCGCCAACAGGGTCCGTCCTCTCTCCGGCTGAGCCTGCGGACCAACAGTTGTCCCATCATCCATATCCCAAATGGCCAACTGGTCCGGCGAACCAGCAAGGAGTAAGTATTTTTCTTTCCATAAGAATTGGCCGTCAAACGCTGCAAACTTATGGGACTGGGGCGTCATTTGAAACGAAGGGTACACTTTCCAACTAGTAAGATCCACAACCGAAACGCGCCCTCCCAAATGGGTCACTGCCAGTCTTGTTGGTGTAGCCACCATAGATCGATTGATCCGGTTGTCTGTAAGCTCCAGGGATTGGAGAAGTTTGCCCGTTCCCACCTCGTACACCTTAACATGTTTGCAGTTGCTCAGAGCGACTTGGCTTCCATCTGCTAAGAACACCCCTGCATGTACCCTTTTGTCCCAAGTGTATTCGGGGTCGATGCGTTGCAATTCCTTGCCCGTGTTCGAATCCCATACCACGCCGATACCTGGTCTACCAAACGCCAGCAATCGGGAATGATCATCGGAGAAAGCTAAACTTTCTATCCAATCGAAATTGTGTTTCAACGTGTGAACTTGCTTTCGGGAAAGCAGATCCCACAGGACCACGCTTTTTTCCTTCGATGTGTCGTTGCAAATAGCGAGCAAGCGGCCATCTGGTGAGAAGCGAGCGTCGCTGACGTATTCCGCGACTTTCAAGCGATCCGTGACTCGCTCCAGTGCAGCATCCCAGTAGAGCACATTGCCATCTGCGTCGACAGAAACAAACTCTTTTCCCTGACCTCGTTCTTGGATAGCTCGAACGACATTGGTGTGTCCGTCGAGTTTGCGGACGAGGGTGATATCGTTCTTCGGCCACACGCTTTCCGGGAGCCGCCAGAGGCGGAGGGCGTAATCCCCAGATTTATGAACACCAGATCCTTTGCTATCCCACCACCATCCACCTCCGGAGATGAGTCGGGTCCCATCGGGCGACAGAGCAAGATGAATGCCTTCAAGGTTGGGGGTCTCCGCTTGAGCGAGGAGGTCGCCAGTCATCCAGTTCCAAACCGAGATGCGGTTTACCCCACCACAATAGAGATGGCCAGCGGCGTCAATAATTAGGCTGCGAATTCGGGAGTCACCGGAGTGCCAGGAGCGGACGAGTGCTCCGGTTATCGCATTCCAAACCCCAATTGTGCCCTCGTAATCGCTGGTGATGACATACCGACTGTCCGGGGACCAAACGGCAGGTCGCATCCCAACCCCTGAATCCAGTTTTTTATCGATAATTTTCGCCCCGGTTTCTATCCGAAATACCTGGAGGCGTGGACCGCCATGAGAAACATTGACAAACAGCAATTTCCCGTCAGGTGATATGGCAACATCTCCCATCACCCACCCTATTTCAGGAAAGCGCGAAACTTCTTTTCCGTCCTTTAAGTCATGAAGAGTGACAGCTTTCCAATCGTTCCTTCGTACCAGGATCTTGTCGTTGGGAAGGAATTGTAACTGATGCACACCTTCGTCGAATTCCTGGTTCCAACGCATTTTTCCAGTCGTAAGATCCCACAGTTGTATGGGCTTCTTTTTTTTCGGCGATGTTTTTTTTGCCGCCAGAACTAAGCGACCATCCGGCGAGATGGCGGCTACTCCGTTTTCTAAAGGTATTTGGAGTGATTGGAGAATTTTCCCAGACGAGATTTCTCTTACTTGCACTTCTCCTGTGGCATCGACAGAAGCGACTCTTTCATTAGGTAAAAAGGCCACCGCGCGAATGTTTGCCTTGCAAGGAGGAAATTTTCGGACAAGTTCTATTCTGTTTCTCTGCCAGACATTCTCCGGGAGTCGCCAGAGGTAAACATCAAAATCCGTTTCCGGCTCGCCTTTTTCCCACCAGTTTGCTCCGCCTCCGGTGATGACGGTCTTTCCATCCGGCGAAACCGCGAGGTGCTGCGTGACGTGATTTGTTACTCCCCGGCGGAAAACTTCTTTTCCAGAAGCAGTTTCCCAAATGCGAATCGTTTTGTCATAGCAGCCGGCGATGAAGTGCTTGCCATCGGGAAGGAACTCAATCCCATCCCAAATGGCGCTTTCATTGGGAATGATTTGGATGGTTCGCCCATTTTTGGCATCTAACAGAGCAACAATCGGGTTTTCACCGCTGCTGCCGGCAACTAAGTAGCGACCGTCGGGGGAGATGTCTATATCGTGAAAGTTTACAGGACCGGATTGGACAACCGTTTCCCAAACGACCTTTCCACTCTCCAGATTAAAGAGCTTAATGGTATGATCCTTGGAATAGGCCGCGTGCTTTCCATCCGGATGAAAGGCACCACCCGCTTCGCTACTACTGGCGAACTCATGTAGTTTCTTGCCGCTTTCAAGATCCCAGACACGCGTTACTTCGTCTCGCCCTGTAGTTAGCAACAACCGTCCGTCCGCGGATACATCGCGAATGTGCCAATGTTCGTTCCCTTTAATAACGGGAAATTCCTTCAGCAGCCTGCCGTCGCCAAGCGACCATACATGGATGCCCTTGCCGACGGTAGCAGTAACGATTTGTTGACCACCCGGAAGAATCTTGATACTTCTGATGGCCTCATTGCCACCCGGATGGACTCGGTGCGTTTTCTTGAGTTGCCCAGATTCCCGATCCCATTCCATTACCGTATGACCGTCGGTAGCGAAGACGGAAATTCCGTCCGGGGAGTAGGTGACATGGTGTAAGAATTTCTTCAGTCCGGTAAATTTTCGTACCAGGGTGATTTGATTCTCCGGCCACACACTCTTCGGAAGTTGCCAGAGCCGGAGGTCGTAGTCACCTGTGTACTCAACGTCTTTCGTATCGGAACTTCCCTTCAGACCGCCGCCCGTAATGACATGTCTTCCATCCGGCGTGACGGCTAAGTAATTGAAGATCGCATTGTCATGGCTTACACGAGCCACTTCTTTACCGGTGGCAATGGACCAGATTCGCATGGTGCCGTCGCGGGCACTGGTGATGATGTGCTTGTTGTCCGCTAGAAAATCGAGCGAATCTACGTAGCCTGTGTGTCCCTCGAAGGTTTGAATCAACTTTCCGGTATTCATGTCCCACAAATGAATGAGCCTTCGACTTTTAGCCCCATGACCGCCTAACACCATGCTGCCGTTGGGTGATATGGCCAAACCGGAAACATGAGTCGGTCGCCCCCCTTTTTGCGAATGAAAGGAACGAATAGGTTTTCCGGAATTCAAATCAACAAGCTCGCAACCCACGTAGCTGCCAAGCACGGCAGCATTTCCGTCCTGAGTAAATACGGCCTCAATGCAACTTTCCAATCCAATGGGGATTTTTTTCAGCAGCTTGCCGCCGGCCACGTCCCACAGGCAAACGAAATCGTCATTATGCCCTCCGGTAAGTGCCTGTTTGCCATCGGAGGAAACCGCAGTTGCCCACACCATGCCGGAGTGCTCTTTCGATTGGGCAATCATCTTGCCGATATTCAAATCCCAAAATTCAACTACTCCTTTTCTGCCAATTACGGCATAATCCCCGGCCGGCGCCAAAGCCATGCTGGCGCAGTGTCCGCCGTTCCGTCTGCTGTAGCGTATTTTGGGACTAGTCTTCTCCAGGTCCCAAAGTACCAGGTTATTCTCTTTGTAAGCGGCGACAGAAAAGGCCCGCTGTCCATCTTTGGAAAGGGCCAATCCTTTGATGAAGGCCTTATGGACGGGCGGAAAGCGTTTAACTAGTTGAAAATTCGCCTTTGTTTCAAAAGTTGCCGGCAAAGGGGTGTAAGCTTTTTTCCGCAGCTCCGGCAATTGTTTGAAATGCGCGTCGAAATAAGGCCGCTTGCCGGCAGCCTTCGTGCCGACCATGGTTACCCAAAGGGGATTGCCCTTCGGAAACAAAATGTACCAACTAATCACTTTGGTTCGGAGTTTTGGGATGGTTACCATGGCGAAGCCGACATCGGATTTTTCCAGTTCCGCCAGTGACATGTTTTCCGGCCACTGCTTGGCCATTTTTTTATTCAGGTCGACCGCATTTTTGTAAACCGCCTTTCTGTCCTCATCCAATTCCGTGTATTTCCATTTCAAATAGTTCTTTTCCAGGAGTAAATCATGAGAATCTTTCGGAAGGTAAGCAAATAATTCCAGGAGCTTGCGGGTATTCTTGTCGGATAACTGCCAAATTAAGGGATGATTCTTGGGAATCTCGACAGATCCGTCCTTATTCCGAACTGCTTTGACGACGAAATCCATCTCCTTTTTCAAGGCACCTTTGGCAAAAGCCGCCAAGCCTTCTTGGGTGATGCGAACGATTTGTCGCCCATTGCGGTGGACCGTGATAAGCTCCCTTTGGACCACCTTACCGTCAATGGTAGCAAGTACCTTGTATTGTCCCGGTTTGAGGCGAATTTCCTTGGCTCCGGCTCCTTTGATGACAATATCCTCCCCCTCAATGGTCACACTCACATTGGGGTCATCCACCTCGACCACCAGGGTTCCATTCGGGGTAAAAATACGGATCACCGTACTTGCCAAGCGAGTTACCCCCGTCGCCTCGGTTAATCCTAATGCGCCAATCAACAGCAACAAAACAGCCGCGGCCGGCAACCAACGCCTTCGACCAGGAAATGGTTCATCCTTCTTTGGAGTTTTCTTCATCCGCATGGTGATTGGGGATTTCGGGGGCGGCGTGACGGTCGGGTGCTGCAGGTGGGCTAGGTATTGACTGAGGAGATCGGAAACTTCTTGGGCAGATTTGATTCGCTTGTTCGGATCCTTGGCCATCAAGTGACTGATGATCGCTTCCAGCCACTCGGGGATATCCGGGTTCACTTCCCGGATAGGCCTTGGTTCATCATCGACAACGCGGCGAAGTACTGCTAATGCAGACGACGCCCGGAAAGGAGCCCGCCCGGTGCACATGGCATACATGACACTGCCGAGGCTAAACAGGTCGGTGCGGTAGTCGAGTTGTTCCCCTTCGGCTTGCTCCGGGGACATGTATTGCGGGGTGCCGGCAACCACTCCCGTTTGAGTGATGTTGACGTCATCGACCGCACGAGCCAAACCGAAGTCGGTAATCTTAACTCTCTGGACGCCGTTTTCCAAAAGGATATTCCCGGGTTTAATGTCGCGATGAATCAAGCCTTGGGCGTGAGCAGATGCCAATCCGGAAGCGGTTTGCAATCCAATCCGCAGGATTTCTTTAACGTCGAGAGAACCTTCGGCCACGATTTTCTCTTCCAGCGACCTCCCATCCACACATTCCATAACTATATAGGGCGGTCTGGCTTCCTCTTCAATCTCGTGGATGGTTACTACATGGTTGTGGCTCACGACGGCAGCCGCTTGGGCCTCCCGCAAAAAGCGCTTCCGCGCCGTGGCATTCATTGCTAACTCCGGTGCCAACACTTTGATCGCTACCACCCGGTTGAGCTTGGGATCAAAGGCCCGGAGTACCAAACCGAAGCCGCCTTTGCCGAGGACTTCTATGATTTCGTACCGTCCCAGTTGCCCGAGGCGGTCCGGCTTGTCGGAAGGTTGCAGAAAGTCCAGAGATTCATCGCTAACGATTGTCTTGTCGCCTGTTTCGCCGATTACTTGACTGGAATCTTCCGAGAAGCCGGCGGTTTGCAGATCTTGGGTCGCATCTTCCGGAAGTAAATCCTGAGGAGCCACGTCCAGAAAATCTCCTGCCTTTTCATGGGCTTGGAGAAGCTCTTCTACTTCCTTTCTCAGGTCCTTATCCTCACCGCAAGCTTCCTGTAGATAGGCTTTTCGTTCTTCAGGATTCTTCTTTTCCAATGCCGTAACAAAAATGATTTCAGAATTCATAGGAATCTCCGGCGAGCGCAGAAAGGTAGATCTCTCTGGTAATAATGCGACGTTAGCAGGCAAATTCCCTCAGGGAATTTCTAAGCCCGGTCTTTGCTGATCTGCCGGTACAACCAAGCCCTTGCGTAACTCCAGTATCTGTCAGCGGTTGCGTTTGAAATGCCAAGTGATTCCGCAGCTTGGCTCATGGTTAATCCGGCGAAAAAGCGCAGCTTTACAAGATCTGCTTTGACCTTATCCTTGGTCTCTAACTTGTCCAGCGCGGCATCCAAAACCAACAGGTTCCAATCCGGTTCGGGAGCCGGCACCTCCAGTGCAGTGACATCATGGCGGTTGAAACTTCCACCATGTTTTAAACGTTGCTTCCGCCGCGCATTATCGATGAGGATTCGCCGCATGGCTTCCGCAGCAGCCGAGAAGAAATGCCCCCGTCCTTGCCAGTGAATCTCCCGAGTGGCGGATTCCGCTTGCCCGTTCATAACCAGTCGAAGGTAGGCCTCATGAACCAACGCGGTTGCCTGCAGGGTTTGTCCGGGAGGTTCCTGAGCCAGCTTTAGATTGGCTAGCCTGCGGAGTTCCTCATAAACAAGAGGCAGCAATTCATCTGCCGCTTGATTATCTCCCTGCTCAATGGCTTTCAGAAGTTGGGTGACTTCGTTCATAATAAAGGATGAAATTAGAAAGGTCGAAAAGGCCGAAGAAAACCATTTGGGGCGAATTGTAACATAAGATAGGAGTGCATGCAGGATATTTCTTGGGTAGGAAAGGAGGAATGGTCCCAATGGAAATGAAAAAGCGACCCCCAATTTCGAATCGGGAGTCGCTGTGGTGCGAGTCAAGCATTACTGAGGGTGTCACTTATTTCCGGGGTGCCGGCTGAATGGCTTGGATGCGAAGCACCGGACGGGTGAGGTCATCCACAAGTGCCGGCTGTGACGATTGCGTCGTGGTGGTATTGTTCGCACTGTCTCGAGCGACGATGCGGACATAAACCTCAGGACCAACTTCGCGCGGAACAAACCAGCGATATTGTCCGTTGTTGATTAACCCCTTGGCAATGGCCACCCAAGGACCGTTGGCTTTGGTGGTGTAATAGAGATCAATCGGGTTTTCCGCCATGTTCTTGTCGGTAGCTTTCCACATGATCATCATCGTTCCGGCTTGGGCTCCCTTGATAGGAGATACGGAAACGACTTCAACCTGTGGGGCCGTCAAATCCACTTCGACAACGCGATCGGGAGTAGAACCCGGTGCCGGCGGTTCCCCGCCAAAGCCCCGGCTATTTGTAGCAACCAGAGTCAAACCGTAGACTCCTTCGCCGGTAACTTCGACCGCCGCAGGACTTTCTTTATCCGGATCTTCGGCCAATCGTTGCCAGGTTTGCGCGTTGTCCCGAGTCACCCAAACTTCTACCCGTCCTACCCCACCGTTGGCTTCTTGCACATTGTAGTTCAGAACCAGGCGGGTGCTGTTAATGATTTCTGCCGGTGAATTGGGAACCGCCAGGTTGGTCATCGGCGGAGCCGGGATTTCCGGTTCCTGATCCTTTCCCGCTTTTGGAGCGTGGATAACTTTTGGTGCCGCGACCACATTATTCGGCAGAGTAGTAGGTGGATTGGATTTTTGGACCGTAGCTTTCTTGGTCTTGGGCGGCGGTGGCGGCAGCTTTTCAACCGTTTGAAATTCAACCTTTTGAATAGGTTGTTTTGGTGTTTCCTGAGGTGGATTCACAAACCTTGGTTTCTTGGCAACTCGGTCCAGTTTAGGTCCGCCGATGGTCTGGCAATCTTGCAAGTGCATTTCCACCATCGTTTCATTGGCACAACGATCAGCGGCCGTCACCCGAATCATTCCGGTAATGATGGCCTGAGATGGAATGCAGTAATTATTTGGCTGGCCGGGAATGGGATCCAACAGCCGCCAGATTTTGTCTCGCGTTTGGTATTCAAACTTGGTTTGCGTACGGTCGGGATTGTCATCGGTCAATTTACATTGCACACAATAGCCCATGGAATTTGCGGGCAGGCGGACAACATCCACTTGTGGATTTTTCCGGTCGAGCACCACGATGGCTCCCGGCGGCTGGCTGGCCAAATTAAACGGAGTGGAGCGCCCCATTTTGTCTACCGTCACAACAGTGAACCAATATTCGCCGTCGCGTTCGGCTTTGAAAACAAATTCTTTGCTGGTCGGTGAGGATCGTTCGGCCAACGTCCAGGCTTGATTGGGATCGTCTTTAACGTAAAGAAGCACCTCCCGCAAGTTGCCTTGCACATTGGGGGCAACCCGAATGGGGAGGATAATGACATTGTTGTTCATGTAGGTTTTTCTGGGGATCGAGTTGAGCCTCGATCCTTGGGCATTCACTCGCGTTGTTGCAAAGCACATCATGCCCATCGTAAGAGTTGTGGCCAGGAGGATTCCCTGACTTATCCGGTTTCTTCTAATATCCAACACTTCAAACCCTCCCCCGTGTGGGACAAACGTAGGTCGGTCTTCGGAAGTTGTGTAAATACCCGAATCCCGCTCGAATCGCACCGATTCGACTCGCTATCCAAGTAACCCCCAATTGGTATTCGAGCCATGAAGTGGGTGGGTTTATAGCGGGGAAAAATTTAGCGTCAAGATTAGTTTTTTGGAGAGGTTTCTCAGAACTTTACTGTGACTTATTGGCATATCTCGCACGCCGGATTCCTCTGAATGGAAACCTTGTGAAATGTCATGGCGCGCATGTCGATGGTCAGGAGCTTACCCAGCAGGGCTTCTCCAAATCCAGAAATGATTTTGATGGCTTCCACTGCTGCCAAACAAGCGATGGTACCCGAGACTGCACCAAATACCGGAAATTGCCGTTTCCACTCCGGGGGCTTTTCGGGGAATAGACAGGCAAGACAGGGAGTTTGTCCCGGAACGAACGTGGTAAGCTGCGCTTCCATGTCGTACATGGCGGAATCTACCATCGGTTTGTTTTGGCGAACAATCTCCCGGTTCAGTAAAAGCCGCTCTTGAAACAGAGGAGCACAATCAATCACCAAATCCGCTTTTTCTACCAGTTTCTCCGCATTTTCCTCGTTGACATTTTCCGAAACCGCATCGATCTCAATCCGAGGGTTTAGCTCACGCAGGCGCCGAGCTGCACTTTCCACACGCGGTTTGCCGAGCCAATCGTGGGTCATCAGGATTTGGCGATTAAGGTCGCTGGGTTTAACATTGCCGGCATGAGCCAATACCAGCTTCCCGATACCGGCAGCGGCGAGTTCATAAGCAACCACGCCTCCTACACCGCCACAGCGGGTCACCAATACCGAAGCCGCTTTGAGCTTTTCCTGGCCCTTTTCGCCGAAATCCGGGACCCACATTTGCCATTCGTAGATGGCTTTTTCGTCCGGTGTCAGAGGTTTTGCGGAATTCATGGCAAACCCAGTGCTCCTGCTTTCTTACTTGGAGATCTTTTTCATCTCAAAAGTGCCTTTTTTTCCGGAGGCCGATTGATACCGGCCGTTGAAGTCATCCTTGTGGATGGTGCCTGTCCATTGGTAAAGGCCGCCGTCTTTCTGCCCTAAATCCGCCTTTCCTTGAAAACGGACTTTTTGGTCATTCAAACGCCCTTTCATCTCGATTTGGTAGATGAACTGGCGATTACAAAATCCTTTGAAGGTAGCCGTCCAATCCAATTCATTCATTTGCACCGCCGTGCACCGCAACTCCCCTCCATGATCCGACCCGGAGCTCTTCCAGGTTCCTTTCCATTGACTGGATTTCCGCCTTTGCTGCAACAGCCATTCATAGAGCTTGGGATTGTTGTACGTTTCGGTCCAGGAATCATGCTGAGCATCCGGATAAACGGTAAACTTGGGGCTGCCACCTCGGCGGCGCATGGCTTTTACCATGTGTTCCGATTCACTAAGGGGGACTGCGCCGTCTTTGGCTCCGTGAAATACCCACGTGGGTATGTGGCTAACCTTGTAGGCCATAACGCGCGTTCCACCACCGCAGATTGGCACGATGGCGGCAAATCGATGTGGGGCGTGAGCCGCAAGGGCCCAAGTGCCATAACCTCCCATACTAAGACCCGTCAAGTAAACCCGGTCGGAGTCCACTCGATATTTCTCTTGGACTTCGTCCAAGAGAGCGTTCAGAGCCAAGACGTCCCAGCCAAATCCGGGACTTTGTGGGGAAACCACTATAAAAGGGAAATCCTTCTTGGTTTCCACAATCTTCGGCGGACCATGTTTCTTCACAAGCTCAATGTCATTGCCACGCTCCCCGGCTCCATGGAGAAACAGGATCACCGGGTAATGTTTTTTGGTGGTCGAATAATCTTTGGGTAAAAACAGGAGATAGTTTAGCCGGACGTGCTTAGTAAGTTTCTTGTCGAGGGATTTTATTTGTAGAGTGGATTCTTTCTTCTCACCTGAGAAAAGCGGACTGGAGCAAAAGAACAATAAAGTTGTGGTAATTGCGAGGAAGGTTTTCATGATTTCTCCACTGAGATTTGCATTGCTAGCTGGATTCGTCAGAATTCAGCCTGCCACCAAAAACTGAATTCTGGCGAATCTAGCTTCTAAGCTATTTCTTGGTAGCCGTTAAGACACCGCAATGAACCAGTGTAGGAATAATCGGTTGGGGTTGCAAATCGGCTTCGGCTACCCAATGCCGGTACTCTGCTGCACTGTAGGCTCGGCCTTCGGTTAGGGTGAATAAGGCTGCAGAATACAAGGCAATCGGCAGCGGGCCGTCCAGGGAATCATTGAGGAATACATCGTGGATAAGTAAACGGCCTTTACTGGGCAGAGTTGCCGAACAGCGTTGCACCAAACTCCGGCAATCGGGTTCATCCCAGTCATGCAAAATGTTGGACAGCAATAGGATGTCGGCCTTGGGAAGTTCATCCCGAAACATGTCACCGGGTTGACACTGAAGCCGGTCGGCCACCCCGTAAGCCTCAGCCATTTCAGCGGCAACCTTTAGAACCTCCGGGCGGTCGAAAACAATCCCCTTGAGGTGTGGATTTTCCTGGAGGCTGGCAATTGTGTAGATCCCCGTTCCCCCACCTATATCCAAAAAGGTTTTGGCATCGGCAAGTGGGATTTTTGTGGCCAAATAGGGGGCAACATTTTTCGCTCTGCCTGCCAAAGCCATGGTAAAATGACGAGCCAGATCTTCCTGCTCCATGGCCGAAGCCGACCCCTCGCGGTAGACATATGCCGTTCCTTCTTTGTCTTCCCCGGCACCGGCAGGCTTGTTGGTTCTCAGTCGTTCAACCATTTCCAACACACCGGGACTGTTGGCAGCCAAGCCGACATAATCCCCGACATCAAAATATCCGCCGGGGACCAAATGCTCTTCCGCTAATCTGGTCAGTTGGATTTTGCCTTTCATGGATTCCACAAGTCGGAAGGCTTTTAATGCAGTCAGCAACACTTGAAATGGCCTGCGCGCCAGACCGAGGTCTTTCTGCAGTTCCTCTTCCGGAAGGGGAGATTCATGTAGGCGGCCAAAGACATTGAAATGAGCAATAGCGGCGGTTAAGAGTTCGGTGCCGTAGCTCCCGCGGAAAAGTTCGAAAATTGGAGTTGGATCAATATCGGGCTTAGTCAAAGCAGAAAGAGACACAGGCAAGCTCCTGGGAGATTGACGAATAGTTGAGCAAAGCTCATTCTATTGCAGAGGCTAGACCTGGAAACCCAAGGATAGGGCTGCAAATAAAGGGGTTGACTTAACCCTTAGAATGGGAGTGGCGTTTACAGGGTTGCTCGCACCCAGTTCTTAACTCCAGCCCGCCTGGAAGGAATTCCAGTGATCTCCTTACATTTGGAAAAACGGCAGGTTTTCGCATTGTAATGATCAGGCGACAAGTAATAGGTTGGTGGGCTCTCCCTTTCTTTTGGTTTCTGTCGATAATTTGATATGGGAAACCAAGGCAAACAGCAATTTTTCCACATTGCCCCAGGCCGCTCTCGCAATCTTTGAGGCAATCCCGTTAGGCTAATCAGGTAACTTTCTCCAAACCGTCTTTTTTACCGAGGCGGATCCTTTTTCCTATCCGGAAACACTTTCCAAATCATTCTGGAGATAGGCATGTTTGGCAGTCCTGAGCGCCAAAGGATTCTTGTCGTTACCGACAACGGGAAGGAAATCGATCAACTTTTTTCTCATCATACCCTAGCTCATTGGGATCTGGTCAAGGCGGACAAATCGAGTACTGCTGCGATTATCCTGCAAAATGATCCGGGTGAGATCGTTTTGATTGATGAGAGCTTTTTCAAGGAGGAAGGCATGGAAGGAATCGATTTTTTAGCCGGTCAACAATCCCGGCCCTTGGTTTTCCTGGCGGACCTAAATCCGAATGCTATTGCCGATGCCTATGCCAAAGGAATTTGCCTGTGGTTGCCCAGGGAGCTTTCCCTGAAGTATCCCCGGTTGCTTGCCGAAGCATTGCGGCAAACTCAGCAGTGGAGGGAATTGCAAAGGCGGTATGTGGAAACCGAAGAGTCGCTTTCCACTTGTCATCGCCAAAAAGACCAATTGCTTTCCCTGATGCTGAAATCAGCTTCCTTGGTTCTGGAAAAACGCTGGTACACTCACCGCCATTTATTGGAACGGCTGAACGAAGAGATCGCTCGCTCCCAACGTCATGGAACTCCCCTTACGGTCGCCTTAGGCGAGATCCGAAACAAGGAAAACCAGTCTGCCAAAGAAGAGGAATTAGTGGATCTGGCAGTCGAGGAGATCAACCGTTCCAAGCGTCGCTGTGATGTCGCCGGTCTTTACGGGATGAACAATTTTATGTTGCTGATGACGCATACCCCCGAACAAGGCGGAGTCACCTGCTGCCGCCGCTTGCAAAGCAATCTGGAGAACCGGGCTTTGATGAACCTGCCTTCAGGCCCCTATAAAGCCTTCTTCGGCTTGGCCACTTTTTCTCCGCAGGAGAACTCTCCACAATCGATGTTGCGAAACGCCGAACAACGATTGGAAGCTGCCAAGCAGGGATTGAACGAAGGATTGGTAGCGGGGTAGGAGTATCAGTTTTCAGATTTCAGATTTCAGTTTTCAGTTTTCAGTTTTCAGTTTTGATATGGCAGGAGGTGGTTTCGGCTGAAAAAGAGTGTTTCAACTTTGTTGGGAAATTGCAAGAGGCCACCACCAAATTCAAAGATGTCGAGCTACGAGCTAACTGAAAACTGAAAACTGAAAACTGAAAAAAAGAAGAGAGCCGATTTCTCGACTCTCCTCTGGGTTTTCAAGGTCAACGTTCATTGTTTAGCGAGAAGCGATGCCACCGGTGGTGAACTCGAAGTTGACTTGGGATTCTTGACCGGCACGAACGGTAACTCGTTGGGTTTGGGCCAGGTTTTGACCTTCCCGAACGATTTCAGCTCGCAGATTGTAGTGATATTCACGGCCAACCGGCAAAGCAGGGGAGACCAAGCGACGAACAGCAGCAGAACCTTTGGTAGCGGTTCCGTCAACCATCAACTTGGCATTAGCAGGAAGATTGACGATGATGGTAACTGGAGCTTGAACTTCTTTGTCGCCGCCTTTGTCCAGATCACCTTGTTGTTCTTCCTCTTTCATAGGCATTTCTTTGGGTTCCCCATTGGCAGGCTCAACGACAACGCCGCCGGCACAACCGTTACCCCCATGGCAGCCATGAGCACCATTGCAGCCATTGACGATAACTCCACCATGGCAACCGCCATTGACGATAACTCCACCATGGCAACCGCCATTGCAGGTGACCATACCATGGCAGCTAGAATGGCAGCTGGAATGGCAACCGTTGCAGCCATGACGACCAAACAATCGGCTCAAGAATCCACCCCGGCAACCCCGGCAACCATGACCGCCACCGAAGCAACCACCGCCGAAGCAACCATGGTGTCCAGAAGAGTAGCAGCCACCACCATTGCAACCATGGCAGCTGGAAGTGTAGCAGCCATGGCTTACATTGCAACCACTGCAGCGGTTGCGGAAGAAAAAGTCAGGAGTCTCAGCGCCGCTGGTAAGAGCAGCCATCAACACAACACTGTACATAGAAAACCTCCTCCAAGTTTAGAAAGAGCCAACCCACACGGAAGAAACAAAGCCCCCAAGGCCTGCATTCCTTAAGTAGATTTTGGAATTGGATGATTACATCCAATCCATAAATGGAAAGCATGAAATGGATTAATCCGTTTACGTAAAACGGATAAAATTCCTCGACTATTCTTTTTTGGAAATTCAAATTGTCTGGAATGGATAGTAAAGATAGATAAAAAAAGAGTCAATAAGAAATTGGGGAGGTTGTGGGGATTCTAGGAAATAATAATCGTTTCCATGGGATGTGGAATGGTTATTCCATATGTATTGCTTGTAGGATTTGGTAGGTTTGCCCTAAATTATTTTCGATTGGGAAAAAATTATCACCTTTAAGAAATTGACTTCTTCCGATTTTTCAACAAAGCAATTATTTCCTATTTTTGCTCCTTACAGGTCAGATCCCATAGTTTAATAAATAGGGCTTGTATGAAACCTTGACAAAACATCTGTGGTAGTATTTTTGTTCTCTCCTCTCTTAAAACCGAACTACAACCTAAGATTGTTTTGAACCGCAGATTTCGCTCCCACAATTCTTTTCATTTGGAGGAATTTTCATGTTTAAGAAGGCTCACCTTTGGATGGTGGCAGCTGTTGGAATGATCGTAACCACATCGGCTCCTGTTTTTGCTGATGCTTCCAAGTATTTCTCTAAGGATTCCGAATTTGTTTTTTCTGTCAATCTTCGGCAAATCATGAACTCCAAATTGGTAAAGGATTACAAAGTTCAGGAAATGATTGAGGGCATGCTGCAGAACAACGAACAATTCCAAGAACTCCAAAGAGTTTTGGGAATAAATTTGTTGAATGATGTGGAAACCATCACCGCGGCGGGAGCGGTTGGAGAAAGGAAGCCCAAAGATTCGGTTATGGTGATCGAAGGCAAATTCAACCAAGGCAAATTTGACGAGGCAGCTGCCAAGGCAATGAAAGAGTTCCCCGATGTCGTCGCTAAACATCGGCTTCAAGGATCTGACATTTTCGAGATCACCCCTCCGGGTGAAGAAGAGCGGATTTACCTCACCATGGTCAATAAAGGCACCATGCTGTTCGCTCAAACCAAAGACGGAATCGGCAAAGCATTAGCCAACAAAGGCCAAAACGACCTGAACAAACAAGTTCGCAGTTTGATCGGAACCTTGGGAGCCAAGAATAGCCTCGGAATTGTTGCCACCAGTAAGGGCTTGATCAAAGCGGCTCAGCAAAATCCCCGGGCGGCTCTCTTTGCCCAACAACTGAACAACATCGACGGGTTTGGTGCTTCCCTCACGGTGGGGAAAGAAGTTCAATTCCAGTTTGGAGTCGACACCGGATCGGTTCAATCGGCGCGGGAACTCAACCAGCAAGCTATCTTTGGCTTAATCGCCTTGCGAAATAAAGTCCAACAAATGGCGCAGAATGATTTCCGCTTCAAAACCCTGATTCCGGTAACCAATTCGCTGAAGGCGTCCGTTCAAGGGACCAATGTTATCATTCGGGGTTTGGTGACTAAAGCGGCTATCGATGAAGCGGTCAAGAATATTCCGAATTTCCAACCGTAATAATCTGGATTCTCCATTCGCTAAGAAACCCGCTGCAACATTGCGGCGGGTTTCTGTTTTCCACCTTTGAATTATCCACCCAGCGATTCTTTCAACGCATTCAGTTCATGTTTAAGGTGGGTTACAGAATCTCGCAATTCCCCCACAATCGATTTCAACTCGGTGATCTCCTGTTGAGCTTTTGCCAGGTCTCCTTCAAATTGAGCTATTTGATTGCTCTTTGGAGATGCGGCGACCGGTAAGGGTTCGCTCTCTTGGGAACCGCCACCCGCTCCCGCATAGCGTTGTTTTAGTTTCTCCAGTTGGGTTTGCGGTTGAAATCCATGGGT